>JAFZOY010000083.1 GCA_017552705.1 Bacteroidales bacterium | reverse complement strand
TCAATTCAGGCTCGGCAAGATGTATGATGACGGAATCGTCGTTCCTGAAAACAAGACCGAGGCGGCAAATTGGTATCGCAAAGCCGCTGAACAAGGCGACAAGGAAGCCCAAAACAATCTTGGCGTTATGTATCTTAACGGAGAAGGCGTTCCCCAAGACAAATCAGAAGCGGAATCTTGGTTCCGCAAAGCAGCCGAGCAAGGGGTTGAAGCAGCTCAAAACAATCTCAACTTAATATTACAAGACAACCAAAAAACTCATGCTAAAGGAATAAAGTACATCATAAAATTGACGCAAATCATAAATCGTTTAAAAAAATTAAAATAAAAAATACAATGAACAGAATCAATCAATTATTTAAGACAAAGACCAACAACATTTTGAGTCTATATTTTTGTGCTGGTTCGCCCACGTTGGACGGAACGGTTTCGGTGTTGCAAACATTGGAACAACGAGGAATTGATATGGTTGAAATCGGTATTCCGTTCAGCGACCCTATGGCCGACGGTCCTGTGATTCAAACGGCTGCAACCAAAGCGTTGCGAAACGGCATGTCGCTGAAACTGTTGTTTTCGCAGTTGCAAAACATTCGTCAAACGGTACACATTCCATTGATTTTGATGGGATACTTGAATCCTGTGATTCAATTTGGATTTGAGAATTTCTGCAAAAAGTGCGTCGAAGTCGGTGTTGACGGAATGATTTTGCCCGATTTGCCGTTCAAGGATTATATGGAGCAATACAAACCCATTGCCGACAAATACGATGTGCGTATCATAATGCTGATTACGCCCGAAACGAGCGAAGAACGTATCCGTTTTATCGACGAGCACACCGACGGCTTTATTTATATGGTTTCGTCGGCTGCAACTACGGGAGCGCAACAGTCGTTCAACGACGAGAAACAGGCATATTTCAACCGCGTTCACGCAATGAACCTCCGCAATCCGTTGATGATAGGTTTCGGCATTTCAAACAAGCAGACACTCGATGCAGCACAGGCAAACGCACAAGGAGCAATCATCGGCTCAAAATTCGTGCAATTGCTCGACGAAGCAAATGGCGATGCGGAAAAGGCGATGGAAAATTTGAATGATTGTTTAAGTAAGTAAAATGCCAAACAAGGGATTTTTTCACAAAATCCTCATTGTAGAAAAAAGATTTTTTCAAAATTGTGGGTTTTCTAAAAAAAATAATTACATTTGCCGACCCTAAAATATAAATGAGATGAATCTATTAGACGAAGTAAAGAGCGAGGTTATCGTAAAGAGAGAGTGGCCAGAATTTGCGGCTGGAGATACTATTACAGTTCATTATAAAATTAAAGAAGGTGATAAAGAACGTATCCAACAATTCCGTGGTATAGTTCTTCAAAGACGTAACGACTCTACAGTTGAAACATTCACTGTAAGAAAAATGTCGGGTAACGTTGGTGTAGAAAGAATTATTCCAGTGAACTCACCAATGATTGACAAAATCGAAGTGAACAAAAAAGGTAAAGTTCGTCGTGCCCGCATATTCTACTTGCGTGATTTAACAGGTAAAAAAGCACGTATTAAAGAAAAACGTATTTAATATTGTTTCCATAATGTTATTGAAAAAGGTTGACTCTTATGAGTCAACCTTTTTTGTTTGTAGATACTATGTAGTACGATTCAAGTTTATTCCAATCGTAAGTTTTGTCCGTCGTCGTTGGTGTCGAAAAATTGGACATACACGCCTGCGTTTGCGTTTTCGCCGAGAAACTTTTTCAACGACATAAATGGTACGGCAAGCTCTAAATGTCCCGAGGAATTAAACAATGCGATAATCAGGTATTTCCCTGAACTTTCATAGTCTTTTGAAATCACGGTTGTGTAGTATTGTTGTTGGGCTATTGTGATTTTAAATGCCCGTCCTTTTCCCACTTCGTCGAATTGTTTCTTGGTAATGTTTGTGACAGCATTTCCATACACATCGAAATACAACAAGGTGCCGCGCAATCCGTCGTGTTCAACTGCTGGCGCCCCGAATCGAGGACCTTGGTAATATTCGGTTTCTTCTCCAATTTCGTTAAGCGGTGTTCCCGATGATATTTTTTGTATGGCGTCAATAAAAATGTCCGATTCTATAAATGTTTCGGCTACTTCGTCGCGATTGGAACTGTCTAACTTATATACCGTTGTGGGATTTTCGGGTAGCAACAAACTCCACAAACCATTGTTCGGGCCGATAAAATATTGTCCGTCGTATTGAAAACAAATAAATTCACGGTTTTTCTTGACATCTTTCACGTTTATTGCAGCCACACTTACGATGTGTATGGTTCCCTGCCCAAAGTACGGATAGGCGTTTCTTAGGGCAAACACAGCGTCGGCAACTTTATAGGCATCAATTGAATGGGTGATTTCAACCAATTGCACGTCGGGAATCCGACTTACAAGTTTAGCCTTGAAGAGTCCTACATAGATTCCTGTATTTCCCCAATCTGTTGTTATTGAAACCGTTTGCATCTTTTTAGGTATCTATCAATGTGATAAAAAATAAATTATTACATTTGTTCCAAAGATAAAAAAAAATCCTGTACCCTGTATGGCAGAGCAAATAATATATTTAGATACAGTCGAACCATTGGACATATACGGTGTACGCAATGAAAAATTTGAAATAATAAAGACATTCTTTCCAAAGCTCAAATTGATTGCTCGTGGAAACGAAATCCATGTGATTGGCGCTCAGAAGGAATGTGACAATTTTGAACGTCAGTTTGCTAAAATTCTGATGCATACTCAGCGCTACCACGGCATTTCGCTACAACAAGTGCAGGATATTCTTTCGAATCTGGAAACGAACGAAAGTCTTTATGGCAATGAAAATCCAAACAATCAAATTTTGTTCTATGGCAACGAAGGTAAGCCTATAAAAGCACGCACAACTAATCAGAAAAAAATGGTTGAAAAATGCGTGGAGAATGATTTGGTGTTCGCGATTGGACCGGCGGGAACGGGAAAAACCTATACTGCGGTGGCAATTGCGGTAAAAGCATTGAAGGACAAAGCCGTGCAACGGATTGTGTTGTGCCGCCCTGCTGTTGAGGCTGAGGAAAAATTGGGCTTTTTGCCCGGTGATATGCGCGAAAAGCTGAATCCGTATCTGCAACCACTTTACGATGCCTTGCAGGATATGTTGCAACCGCGGAAATTGCAGGATTATCTCGACACCAACGTGATTCAAATCGCTCCGCTTGCATATATGCGCGGACGCACGTTGAACAACGCGTTTGTGATTCTCGATGAGGCGCAAAATGCCACGTTGAACCAATTGAAAATGTTTCTGACAAGAATGGGGGAACATGCAAAATTCATTGTGACTGGCGATGTTACCCAAATTGATTTGCCCGACAAAACGAAATCAGGCTTGGAAAAAACAGTGTCGTTACTGAAAAACACAAACGGTATCACTGCAATTCAATTCAACGAGAAAGATATTGTGCGTCACCGACTTGTGTCGCATATCATTTCGGCTTTTGAAAAAAATCAAACGTATAATAAAAATCAATAAATAAATGGACGCTTTAACAAAAACAAATTTTAATTTCTCTGGTCAAACCAGTGTGTATAACGGAAAGGTACGCGATGTGTATAGCATCAACGATAATATTTTGGTAATGGTTGCAACCGACCGTATATCGGCATTCGATGTGATTTTGCCAAAAGGAATTCCTTATAAAGGTCAGATGTTGAACCAGATAGCATCAAAATTCCTTGATGAAACTAAAGATATCTGTCCAAACTGGAAGCTTGCAAATCCTGATCCAATGGTTACTGTTGGTTTGAAATGTCAAGGTTTTCCTGTGGAAATGATTGTGCGCGCATATTTGTGCGGTAGCGCATGGAGAGCTTATAAAAACGGCGCTCGTGAGTTGTGTGGCATAAAACTTCCTGATGGAATGAAGGAAAATCAAAAATTCCCGAAACCAATCATTACGCCGACAACCAAGGCGGAAATTGGTGAACACGATCAAGATATTTCCAAAGAAGAAATTTTAGCCCGCGGGCTTGTTTCCAAAGAAGACTACGAAGTTTTGGAAAAATACACGATGGCGTTGTTCGAAAGAGGTTCTGAAATTGCGGCAAAACGAGGATTGATTTTGGTTGATACAAAATATGAATTCGGTAAAAAAGACGGTAAAATCTATTTGATTGACGAAATCCACACGCCGGATTCTTCACGCTATTTCTACGCTGAAGGTTATGAGGACCGTTTCAAAAAAGGGGAACCTCAAAAACAACTTTCAAAGGAATTCGTTCGTGAATGGTTGATGGCAAACGGTTTCCAAGGCAAGGAAGGACAGCAGGTTCCTGAAATGACACCGCAAATTGTGACATCAATCAGTGACCGTTACATAGAATTGTTCGAACATATCACAGGCGATAACTTTGTGAAAAACAGAGGAACGCAGGGTGATATTGCAGAACGGATTCGGAGAAATGTTGAGAATTATTTGAAAACATTATAATTATGAAGCAATGTAGAGGTGCCGCCGTGGTGCCTCTACTTTTATTAATTTAATTAAATTTTGTAATCATGAAGTTGACTATCCGAAAAGCAATGTTGTCGCAGACACGAAGCAAAACGGCGGAGGAACTCCGACAGTATTCGGCGAAAGTATGCGAAGCAATCGAGAAAAACGAGCAATTCCAAAAGGCTCAAATCGTTCTTTGTTTCTGGTCGTTGCCTGACGAGGTCCACACTCATGAACTGATACAAAAATGGACGGGAAAAAAGACCTTCCTTTTGCCGAAAGTAGTTGGCGACATGTTGGAACTTCGTGCTTTTACCGACAAAAATAGCATGGTTGAGGGTGAATTTGGTATTCAAGAACCTGTCGGACCGATATTTACGGATTATGATTCGATAGATTTGTGCATTATCCCCGGGCTTGCGTTCGACAATTCAGGTGGTAGAATGGGGCGGGGTAAAGGCTTTTACGACAGATTCCTGCCTAAAACACACGGATATAAAATGGGCATTTGTTTCCCGTGGCAGATTGTCCCCAAAATCGACTGCGCTCCGTGGGATATTCCTATGGATGAGGTTGTTAGCTGTCCGTTCTAATTATTTTTCAAACAGCAGAATGTATTGATTTTGTCGTTACGTTTTAATAGGCGTTGAACAGCGAAACGTCCTGTTATAACTGCATTTGGAAGTCCTCCGGGTGTCTGTAGCCATTGTCCGGCAAGATAGAAATTATCCAAGCCTTTCAAAACACCTGGGTGAATTTCTTTTTTGACGTATGGCGTCTGGATAAATCCCATGTACGAGCCTTTGTAAGCACCAGTGTATCGGTTAAAACTTTTGGGTGTCACTATTTCCACAACAGACAAGATATTTTGTAATTCGGGATAGTGTTTTTCCAAGCGGATTTTTATTTCGTCGGCAAGGTCTGATTTCGCTTGTTTGTATGCTTCTCGGTTGGTATTGTAGAGATTGTCCCAATAATCGTAATCGTCTTCGTATTGGTCGATTAGGATTTGGATGAGTCCTTTGCCTTCGGGAGCAAACTTCGGTTGGTCTGCATAGTTGTTCATGCATATTTTTGAATATGTTTTCCCAGCAATTTCGTATGGCTCACAATTGAAGATTTCCATGGTGGGAAGGAAATCAGTGGAAATGTCAACGGCAAAGTAGATATTTATTTCAGAAAAAATGGGATAGCTTTTTTTGTCGGAATAGCATTTCCTGAAAAAATCATCCATATAATCTTGTCCGAGCAGTTTGAAAGTTACGTCGGGATCGGTTGCGCAGATAATATTCTCGGGTTCATTGACCGTTCCGTCTTCAAAATTTATTTGTGTAACGTGTGTGCCGTCAACAGTTAGTTTTATGGCTTTTTTCCTGCACGAGATTTTTCCTCCGAGGGCAAGATACCTATCACGCATTCTGTTTGTAATCATGTCTGATCCGCCGAGCGGCAGGTCTGCATTTCCGAGGGAAAACATTGCATACATGTAAAACGTGGCAAGTACGTAATAATGTTTCGGAAGATAATTTGCTATGAGTGCTTTTAGCATAGGATTCTTGAAACATTTGGCGTAATCTTCTATGCTCATTTTCCCGAATCTTGCGGCAACGGGAATCGCTCTCAGCATGGAAAGAACGAGTTTTAGATTGTCGGTTAGCGACATTTGTTCTTTTGGCTTCAGCGACGGGAGTTTTATGGCTTGAAAATGTTTAATTGCACGGATGAGTTTCTTTATTTCTTTTTCATCTTCAGGGGCAATAGCCAGTAATTCAGCCCTCATTTTGTCTAAATCTCGCCATACATGTGCTGTTATGCCGTCAATATTGACTTTGAGAAAATAATCATGGCGTAGAATTTTCTTTCCTTCGCCAAGAACGCCAACGTCTTTCCAAACCTGATATGTTTCTGTTTCTTGTTTTGTGCCAATCATCCAATGAACGCAGTTATCAATATGGAAGCCTTTTCGTTTCCATGCAGTACACTGTCCACCTACAATTGTGTGACTTTCAAATATTTCGCTGTCGATTCCGCTTAATTGGGCGTAAATTCCTGCAGCTAAACCCGAAACACCGCCTCCGATAATTGCCAAAGATGCCATAATGCCTCATTTTCTAAAGACAAAGATAGTAAATAGAATAAAAAAGAGGCTTTACGCCCCTTCTTTTATATCTGCGGAATCCGATTATTCAATCGTAAATGTTGAATTGGAGTTCATTTTAATGTAGTAGCCTTTGCCAGGTGTCAATGTGGTTTGAGCGCCTTGCAAGTCTTTTAATTCAGAATATTTCGACAATACCGATGCTGCAGATGCTGCTGTTGATTTTGGATAACCGATTAGGTTCCAGCCTGCTTTCACGTTGATTGTTGTTGAGGTCGCTTCTGTTCCGCTAACCGAAAGAGTAAATGCGGAGGTTGCTTTCACTAAGTACCCTTCTCCGAATTTACATTCTGTTAAACTCTGGAGTTTATCCGCTTTACCAGGTTTATAGAAACCATCGTCGTTTTTGATGATAGACACTTTGCTGATATTGTTTCCGAATACGTTTTCAATCGAAGCATCATCAGGAAGAGTATAGAACGAAATCAGGTTCCAACCAGCTGCAAGTGAAATCGTTTGTGTAACCTCTTCGCGAAGTGTTGTGAACGATTTTCCGGAATTTTGTTCCGAGGTATTTCCTTCGGCGTCGAAAGCACGGACGGTAATTGTGTATTCTGTATTTGCTTCTAAATCAGTTAGATTTACAGAATTTGTAGTTACTGTTTTTTGTTTTGTTCCGTTCACAAAAACATCGTAACCAGTTACAGCCACATTATCAGTTGATGCAACCCAAGAAATTGCTGCCGAACTAGAAGTAATGTTGCTAACTGTGATTGTTCCTGGTACAGTCGGAGCTTCCGAGTCTCCGCAGTTTGGACTGTCAGGATCAAGAACTGCAATGGCGGGAGCACGCAAACAGCTTGAACCAGAGGTGATTCCCCATTCCAAGAATGCTGGGAACGAAGTTGATGAATTTTGGTTTGTACAACCAGTAAATTCTATGACTTCTGGATTCGTGTTATAAGTTGAATATGCTGGACCAGATTGGAAGAATCCATTCGAGCCACCGTTTGATTTCAGTTTTAACGTGTATGTGCCTGTTTTTGAAATAGTTATAGGGTTGTTTTCAAATGAGAACACATATACTGTTTTTCCGTTTGAAATATTAGTAGCCGACGAGGTGAATGTTCCACTTGCAGCTCCGCTCAACGTTGCAGTAAGTGTTTGATTACCTTGCGTGTTAATTTGTGAGAAACGCATCTTGATGCTTGTGATTTGGAATGTAGCGTTTGCTTTGAACGTAGCGCCAATATCGTCACCCCAGTTTACCACTTGGGTATTGCTTGTATTCGATTCTTTCGGACCTGTCGTAATGTTTACAGAACTTGCGTCTTGTACGTAATACGTGGTTGTTTTTGTGATATTCGGGCTATAAGTGTTTCCGCTTGCTACGCTCGTTCCGCCTTCTTCCTGCGTGTACCAATCATACGAACCTGTTGTTGTTACTGTTAAAGTGGCTTTCCCTGCAGAGCAGAGAGTGTCGCCCACAACAACCGGCAATTTCGATGTTATCACGGCCTCGTCTGATTTGCTGTCGCAACCAGAAGCGCTCACCGTTAATTTATATGTACCAGCCGTATATGCGGTGTAGGAATTGGTAGTTGCACCCGAAATCGCTTTGTTGTCTTTGTACCAGGCGTACGTGATTCCTTCTCCAGCCACATCGGTTGAAAGTGTTGTTGATGTTATTTTACACAACTCCTCATCTTTCCCGATATTTACGTCAGGTAATGTGGCAGAAACTACAACTTTACCGCTTGTAGTCCAGTCGTTACCAGAAGTTTCAATCAATTCACAGGTATATGTTCCTGCTTCGGTAACGGTAATGCTTGTTTTGCCGTTGTGTTGTGATAGGAGAGTAGTACCCTTATACCATTTATATGTGACTTTCTCTCCTTGTTTCAAATTCGATAAATCCACTGACGCCGTAAGCGTTGCGCTGCCTGTTCCGCACAATGTTTTTTCTGGGCCAAGGTCAGGCGCAGGATGACCAAATTTGTTTGTATCGACAGGAGCTATTTTTGAAACAATATATGCCAAAGCACTTGTCAAACCAGCATTGTAGTCAATACCACCTTCGGTGATTTCATAGTCTTGGGTTGCCGCATTCATTATTGTGGATGGGGTGTAACCTTTTCCTCCGCCAAGAAAACCAAATTGTGCATTACGGGAGGGAACATTAAGATTTTGTTGTGCCGCATTGATGTTGTCGGTTAAATATACGTTTCTATGATGTGGATGTTTGAACGAAGTATAATTTCCACTTTTCGGAGTAAAACCAACAATGTATGAGAAATTAGAAGAGTTATTTCCCATTATAAAATCTATATTAGCATATATGGAATTATCAACCGTAGTTTTTTTCTTATACGTATCGTATAATGCAATCACAAAGGCAGCATTTCCATTGTAACGCAGTGTTCCCCAATTGTCAGTTGATTGGTACACGCCTGCAGAGTTTGCTTTCCCTTTATATATGGAGTTTATGAATCCTTCCAATAATTCCAATTTTGATGTGTCACCCAATTTAAGAAGATTGTATGCGGCAAGGTCATCGCAGTTATTATACCCAAACTGCCAGTTGTGATTTTTTATATTACTAGCATTTGAAATTGCCTCGCTTTTGTATGAATTATCACCAGTTGCCCAATACAATTCCGCAGCGGCACATACATAGGCATCGTATGGATTGGCGTGCGCTACATAAAAACTGCCGGCAGCCTCAGATCTTCCTTTTTTTGAACTTGCGTATGAGTAGGCGTATTTTGCATGTTCCAGACATGTAGCTGCAAAATCAGGATCGTATTTCTTATATACTTTGGAAAACAATGCCAATGTTGCCGCACAGAACGAAGGCATAGCACAATCATTAGGATTTTTAACAACGCTTCGTGAACCATCGCTCTGACCACCTTGATTTTTCGGTAATGCAGCCATTGCAACAGAAGTAACCCAGTTTGTGTGGTCGGCACCACCATCACCAACTTGAGAATAGAACGTATTCGCATTTGGCGAACATTTAATAAAAAATTCACACGCATATTTTACTTCGTCCAACACATCGGGAATACCATTTGGCGTACCTTTCGCGCCTTCCCACGAGAAATCTTGTGCGGCGCGGTAGCCTGAATAATCGTATGAATAATAATCATTGTAACCTGCTGGCCATTCCGAAAATCCTTTCAAAACAATATATGCGGCATAAAATTCAGTCTGTCCAAATTTCACATGGTCACCGCAGTCGAACCAACCACCACTTAAATCGGTGCTGCCATCGGCATCTTTGGTGAAATCATACCCTTTTTTGTAGGAACTATTCGAAAAACCTTTACCAGACAAACCATTGGAAATGTCAGATGAAGAAACTTCGTGGTCCATAACAAGCCAGTTGGGACCTTGTAGAGATTTTTGGCTGGAACGTTGTCCACCATAAAAACGGAGCGTCATCCACGCCGCTTTTTTGTAATCATCGGCAGTGAATTTCTGGGCAATGGCAAATTCCGTCGAAAGGAATACTGACAAGAGTATAAAAGCTATTTTTTTCATTCGTTCAATATTTTCTTTTTATATGACAAACTGACTTCACAAAACCCTAAAATATGGTTGGTGTAAAATCGGATAAAACTACAAATTTTTATTGAAAAAAGAAAAATTGAGTAAAATTTTTTGCTAAAAACTTTACAAGGAAGAGCTGGGGCTGATCTCAACTTACAAATAACGTTTATAATTTATTGATTTGTGGGGATTTTCATTTTATTGATTTGCTGGGATTATTCAACGAGTTCCTTATCTCGGTTGCGTCATGGAAAAAAAGATATTCTTCATGACTCAATTTTCAGGGGAAAAATCCGCTCAATAATACGTCTTTGGAAAAGGGAAAGAAATTTTTAATGAATATTCAAAACAACTTCTAATTTTTTATATATTTGCAAGTGCAGTTGAAAATCAGAAAGACTGCAAGAATTATTGATAAACTCTTAAATAAAAAAAATATGAAAGTAACTGTTGTTGGAGCAGGAAATGTTGGTGCCACTTGTGCCAATGTTCTTGCATTTAAGGAAATCGCAGACGAAGTTGTAATGCTCGACATTAAGGAAGGCATTTCGGAAGGTAAAGCAATGGATATGATGCAAACTGTGCAATTGTTAGGAATTGACACTCGCATCATCGGTTGCACAAACGATTATTCAAAAACTGCTAATTCCGATGTTGTGGTTATTACTTCTGGTATCCCACGTAAACCTGGTATGACTCGCGAAGAATTGCTTGGTGTAAATGCCGGCATTGTTAAAGGTGTGGCAGAAAACATCTTGAAATATTCGCCAAACACTATCATCGTTTGTATTTCGAACCCAATGGACACTATGACATACTTGACTCTAAAAGCTCTTGGCTTGCCAAAGAACAGAGTAATCGGTATGGGTGGTGCTCTCGACAGTTCACGTTTCAAATATTTCTTGTCGCAGGCAATCGGCTGTAACGCTGGCGAAGTTGAAGGTTTCGTAATCGGTGGCCACGGTGATACTACTATGATTCCAATGGCACGTTTCGCTACATATAAAGGTATGCCAGTTTCAAACTTCCTTTCTGCTGAAAAAATCGAGGAAGTTGTGAAATCTACAATGGTTGGCGGTGCCACATTGACTGGCTTGCTTGGGACTTCTGCTTGGTACGCTCCAGGTGCTGCAGGCGCATACGTTGTTGAAGCTATCCTTCACGACCAAAAGAAAATGATTCCTTGCTCTGTATTGCTTGAAGGCGAATACGGCGAATCAGATCTTTGCATCGGTGTTCCTGTGATTCTTGGCAAAAACGGTATTGAAAAAATCGTTGAACTTGACCTTAATGCTGAAGAAAAAGAAAAATTCGCAGCAAGCGCAAAATCTGTAAAAGGAAATGTTGCTACACTGAAAGAATTAAAATTAGTGTAACATCAAACCAATTATAATAAAGAGGCGGAATACGATGGTGTTCCGCCTTTTTTATTCGATTGAAAATCATAGGAATTATTAGGATAAGTTTGCTATAAACAGTTACAAACAAATGATACATGCTCTTCTTGTCGGTTTAGGCGGAGCCATCGGGGCTATGGCACGATATAGCATAGCTCTTTTGCCGTTAAAAGAACCGTATGCGTTTCCGCTCAAAACATTCATTGTCAACATAATTGGGTGCTTCGCAATAGGTTGCATTATAGCACTTTCCATTCGCACACAAAATCTCAGTCCGAAGACAATATTATTTTTGCAAACAGGAATTTGTGGCGGTTTCACAACCTACTCCACATTTGCATTGGAAGCAACAAATCTCTTTAAGACAGGGAATTACGGAATTGCAATGGCATATATTGTTCTCAGTTTAGTAATCGGAATCGGTGCAATTTATTTTGCCCAGTGGACAATCAATAAAATGTAACAATCCCATTGAGAGGTTGGGAAGAAACAATCCCGTGTTTTGTTCATAAAATGCTATTCCACCTAAATGTTTTTCAAGAAAAAATCTGTTTCAAAACCGAATCTTTTTATTTTTGCAAAAAACACGAACAATGAACACATTAAAAGGAAAAAGTTTTCTGAAACTTTTAGACTTCACTCCCGAAGAAATCCGTTATTTTCTTGATTTAGCAAAGAAATTAAAAGCAGATAAAAAGAACGGCTGCGAAAAACAAACAATGAAAGGTAAAAACATTGCCTTGATTTTTGAAAAAACATCGACACGCACCCGTTGCTCGTTTGAGGTTGCAGCCTCCGACCAAGGCGCCCATACCACATATTTGGGTCCAACTGGTTCACAGATAGGTGTTAAGGAATCGATGAAAGATACAGCCCGCGTGCTTGGAAAAATGTTCGACGGCATTGAATACCGTGGTTTCGGACAAAGCATTGTGGAAGAATTGGCGGAATATTCGGGCGTGCCTGTATGGAACGGACTTACCAACGAATTCCATCCGACACAAATTCTTGCCGACTTCCTTACTATGGAGGAACATAGTACAAAACCGCTTAATAAAATCAGTTATGCATATCTTGGCGATGCACGATTCAATATGGGAAACTCTTTATTGGTGGGCGGCGCAAAAATGGGCATGGACGTACGCATTGTAGCCCCCAAAGCTTTGCAGCCAAGTGCGGAACTTATAGCGACTTGTAAAGAAATAGCGAAACAAACGGGTGCAACCATTACCATAACCGACAATGTGGCCGAAGGCGTGAAAAACTGCGACTTCCTCTACACCGATGTTTGGGTTTCGATGGGTGAACCAAAAGAAGTTTGGGCAGAACGAATTGACTTGTTGAAACCGTATCAAATCAACCAAGAAGTAATGATGCTTACGGGAAATCCGCAATGCAAGTTTATGCACTGCCTTCCAGCATATCACAACCTCGAAACGCAAGTTGGCCGTGACGTGTTCGAACAATTTGGTCTCGACGGCGTTGAAGTCACCGAAGAAGTGTTCGAATCTCCCGCATCGATTGTGTTCGACGAGGCAGAAAACCGTATGCACACAATTAAAGCAGTGATGGTTGCTACATTGGGAGAATAGTGTTCGATAAATTTTTCCAACAAAGTTTAGCATTTAGGATAGTGCTTGGCTGTTTTGCAGCCGCGGTGCTATCCTTTCTGCTTTTTGCAGTTTTATATGCCATAGCTCCCGAAAACAACGGATTGAACGGGTTGCAACTCATCACACACTCTGTGCTCGACAACAGGGACAGAATGTGCATTCTATATATGCTTTCCATAGAGACAGTCTGCATCTTCCTTGTGCCGGCATGGATTCTACTTACGGCAATATACCGTAGCCCGCTTCGTACACTTCGCTGCCCAAGCAGAAGCGACTTGCCGCTCACATCGCTACTGATAGTGATTCTTTTGCTAACCATTACCAATATACCAGGAATCAACCTGATGTCGGAACTCAACACCGACGGCATTGTGGCGATAATCGGCAAAGATTCCGCTCTATGGTTGAACTACCTCAAAATGGAAACGTTCACCGAACAATTGATTTCGAGCGAAATGTTTTGCATAAATATTCTTTGCATGGCGCTCATTCCTGCTGTATGCGAAGAAATCTTTTTCCGTGGATTTATGCAGACTGTTGCCACCGACGTGTTTCGGAATGTACATGCGGCAATACTTGTAACCGCGTTGATTTTCAGTATTTTACACGGTGACGTGTTTAATTTCATTCCTCGTTTCGTATTGGGATTATTGTTAGGATATCTTTACATATATGCAGGAACGATTTTGATACCAATCATCGCCCACCTACTACACAACACATTGGTGGTACTCGGACTAAACCTTTCCGAAGCGTCATCAATAATAGAAACCATCGGAACCACCGACAATAAACCCTTGATGGGAGTCGCAAGTCTATTGATACTGAGCGGCTTTATTATTTTAATCGTAAAAAAAATCAAGGCTGAATAATGTTTACGGCGAAATACGTACCTTTGCCATACAATGACAAACATTTTGCTTCGCATATATTCGTTTTTTGACAAGCGTCCAATCACGCTCCTCTGCATATTGTTTGGAATCATAACGATTTGTATCTGTGCGATTTATCGCATTTCTTTTATTGAAGACATCAGTTCGTTTCTTCCACAAAGCGAGGAAAACGAAAAAATCCAATACGCCTCGCAGCATATTGGAGGAGCAAACAAACTTATCGTTTCCGTGTCGTCGAAAACAAACGACGAATATGCGGTTATGGACGCCGTTGACACATTCGTGGAACACATTCAAGCACGCGACAACGGGAATCGAATCCAAGATATTATTTACCAAATCGATCAAAATCAAATCACTGCCATTGGGCAATTTGTGATTCAGAATATGCCCATCTATTTGAACGACGAGGATTATTCAAAAATTGAAGAATCACTATCTTACGATTCAATTGTGGCGACATTGCAAGGCGACAAACAAGTCCTGCTTTCGCCAATCGGCGGTTTTGTGAAAAGTTTTATTTCATACGACCCGCTTCATTTTTCCCAACGACTCATCAACACGCTGAATCAGGCCAATCCACAATCGAACTACGAAATAATCGACGGCTATATTTTCGATAAAACTGGTAACGAAGCCATTGTTGCTATCGATTCAAAATTGCCGGTAAGCGAAACTTCGGAAAATGCGAAACTGATTGCCGACATTGATTCCGCAATGGCTGAAACTATGCAAGCCCACAACGAAATCTCCATCGACTGCATTGGCGCTTCAGTGATTTCAATTGGCAATGCGGAACGAATCAAAAAAGACAGCCTGATTTCCACAGCACTTGCTTTAGTGTTGATTCTCATAGTGTTGCTTTATTTTTTCCGCGACATCCGTGCGTTGGTCATCATACTATTTTCACTCATTTTCGGCGGATTATTCGGAATGGCGTTTGTTTCCATTTTCAAAGATTCAGTTTCAATAATAGCCATTGGAGTTGGTTCCATTATTGTGGGCATTGCGACAAACTATCCGCTGCATTTTCTTGCCCATTACCAACAAGGCTACAGCAAAGAACAGACAATCCGCGATATTATTGACCCGCTTGTTACAGGAAACATCACAACCGTTGGCGCGTTTCTCAGCCTCGTGTTCATTCATTCCAACGCAATGAAAGACTTGGGGTTATTCGCTTCGTTCCTGCTTATCGGTACAATTTTGTTTGTATTGATTTTCCTACCGCATTTATTTAAGAAAAAACTTTTTGCGAATCAGGAAAGATTGAGTACAAATCTGACATTCAACAAGATAGCATCATACAACATCGATAGGAACAAGTTTATTGTGATTACTATCCTCATCCTCACCATTCCGCTGTTTTTCCTCAGCAAAAAAACAACGTTCGAAACGGATTTGCACGCCATCAATTATATGACAGATTCGCAAAAAGCAAAGATGGAAAAGCTCAACGAACAGACACAAAGCGGCAAACCATCGTTTTTCTGTGTTTCCGAAGGAAATTCCACCGAAGAGGCCCTGCAACACTACGAGCAATCGATTCCATATATCGACTCACTCAAAACTGCAAACAAAATCACACATACAACCGGCATAAATTGCTTCATTCCTTCACTCAAAACGCAAAACGAACGAATTGCGAAATGGAATGATTTCATGTCTGTCCATAAAGAAAAATTACTCGAAAACCTCACAAAAGCCTGTGCGGAAACTGGTTTCAACGACAATGCGTTTTCTAATTTCCAAGCAATTCTCACCACCGAACCATCGTCCCACGAACTCGACTATTTCAGCCCGATTATGCAATCAATTGGGAACAATTTCATTTCTATTGACACAGCAGAAAACAGGCAGGTTTTGGTGTACAATATTATAGAAACTGATAGTGCCAATCGGCAATCAATTGAGAAAGAACTCAATGATATTCAAAAAGATACGTTCACTTTCGATAACACATCAATCGTAACACAAATGGTCGATGCGCTATCCAACGATTTCGATTATGTGTTATACATCTGCGGTCTGATTGTATTTTTATTCCTCTCATTTTCGTTTGGACGACTCGAACTAAGCATTGCCGCCTTTATTCCGCTTACGGTTGGCTGGATTTGGATTCTCGGCATAATGGGATTGTGTGACATGCGGTTCAACATTGTGAATATCATTCTCGCCACGTTTATTTTCGGGCAAGGCGACGACTACACGATTTTTGTTACCGAAGGTATGATGCACGAATACACGTACGGAAAGAAAATGCTTGCTTCGTACAAAAATTCTGTTTGGCTTTCGGCAACTATCATGTTTATAGGAATCGGAACACTGATTTTTGCGCAACATCCCGCTATGCGTTCGCTCGGCGAAGTCACCATAGTGGGAATGGGCTCGGTGGTACTTATGGCGTATCTTTTCCCGCCGCTTATCTTCCGTTGGCTTACGCAAAAAAACGGGAAACCACGTTTGATGCCAATCACGTTTAGAAACTTGGGTATCACAATTCTGGCATTCACGGTGTTTCTCATTGGAAGCCTGTATCTTACATTGGCTGGATTTTTCTCACTTACATTACTTGGCAAAACCGACAAACACAAACAGTGGTACCATAAACGGCTCTGCGGCATTTTTAGATTTTTGGCAAACATAATTCCAGGCATCGACCACGACATTCAAAACTTCGCCAACGAAACATTTGAAAAACCAGGAATCATTGTAGCTAACCATCAGTCACACTTGGATTTACTATATCTTCTCCTACTAAATCCAAACATTATCTGCCTGACAAACCATTGGGTATGGCGATGTCCATTTTATGGCTGGATAATTCGCTACGCCGACTTTTATCCTATTGAAAATGGCATTGAAAACAACGAAGATAAACTTCGCGAAGTAGTGGAAAAAGGATACTCCATTTTAATTTTCCCTGAAGGCACACGCTCCGAAAACTGCGACATCCTTCGATTCCACAAAGGCGCATTCCACTTGGCTGACCGACTGAATGTCGATATTATTCCAATTGTCATCCACGGTATCGGACACGTATTTCCAAAAACGGAATTTTTGCTCCGCAAAGGAAAAGTCACCATTAAGATTCTCAATAGAATAGCTCCAAACAATGTAACATTCAGAAACGGGAAAGAATGCCGCGAAACCGCGCGGCTATTCCGTCAATTCTATAGTGAGGAATATGCCCTGCTTGCAAAAGAAACAGAAGCAGCAAGTTATTTCACCGACTTAGTCCTACACAACTACATATACAAAAGTCGCTCAGTTGAACAAAAAGCACGCAAAGTATTAAAGGATAATGAGTTAGAACAAAAAATCGCCGCATTGCCAGACGAAGGAACATACACAATTGAAAATTGCGGACAGGGAGAATTTGCCCTTATCGCCGCCTTGGTAAAGAAGGAGTTGCAAATCACGGCAATCGACTCCGACGAGGATGCTATTGCAATCGCACGGAACTGCTGTTCTGTGCCGAAAAACCTGCATTTCTCCGTTGCCGAAACGAAATGAGCCTGATTTGTTACCATTTATAAACAACAACTTTTACATTGAGTTTTTATACTATATTTGCAAAAAAATAGACTAAAATGTTCAAACCGGCAATAGAATTTGAGCCTCGTGAGGTTATCAAAAAATTTCAAGAAGATAAATTGCACGATTTATTGCTCTACTTGCAAGCCAAGTCGCCATTTTATCAGCAATTGTTTGCAAAAGAACATATCGACATACGTAAGATAAAAACATTGGAAGACCTTCGGTACATTCCATTTACCACAAAAGAAGATCTTCAACTCCACAACAACGATTTTTTATGCGTTGATCCTGCCGACGTGGTTGATTATATGTCAACTTCGGGAACTCTCAGCGAACCGACAACATTTGCGGCAACTGCGAACGACTGGAAGCGTTTGGCCTACAACGAAGCTATTTCGTTCACTTGTGCCGATGGGCATCGTGGCGAAGTGTATCAACTGATGACCACACTCGACAAACGGTTTATGGCTGGTTTGGCGTATTTCGAAGGTGTGAAAATGATGGGTGGCTCTGTTATCCGCGTGGGGAACGGCATTCCCGCCCTTCAATGGGAAACAATCAAACGACTGAATCCTGATGCCATCATCTGCGTGCCATCGTTCATTTTACGAATCATTAAATTCGCCGAAGAAAATGGCATCGACTATAAATCATGCAGCGTAAAGAAAGCCATCTGCATCGGTGAAAATCTCCGCGATGAGAATTATAACCTGAATCTGTTAGGAAACAGAATCAAAGAAAAATGGGATATTAAATTGTATTCGACATACGCCTCGACAGAAATGGGTACGTCATTCTGCGAATGTGGTGCCGGCAAGGGCGGACACCATCATCCTGAACTCATTATCTGCGAGATAATCGACGAAAATGGAAACAATGTGAAAGAAGGCGAATACGGGGAACTTACCGTATGCACTCTCGGTGTTGAAGGTATGCCGCTCCTTAGATTCCGCACTGGCGACATTGCCTGTTTCCATTACGAACCATGTTCATGCGGACGTACTACTATGAGAATCAGCCCGTTGAAAGGCCGTAAAAACCAAATGCTGAAAGTGAAAGGCACGACTCTCTATCCTGCCGCAATTTTCGACGTGCTCGACAATGTGGAATACATTGAGAATTATTTAGTTGAAGCTAATACAAACGAAATCGGAATGGACGATGTAACCGTGTCTGTTGGCTGCAAACAACCGAACGATGAATTGATAAAAGATTTGAAAGATAGATTCCGCGCACGTATCAGAATCGCGCCGAACATTCAGTTCCTGCCTATCGACGAGATAAACAAACGGAATTATCCCGAGGCAAAACGTAAACCAATTAAATTTTTTGACAACCGAAAAAACTAACACAATGCAAAACACGTTTGACGAAATACGACCATACAACGACGACGAAGTTCCTGCTGCCATACAGCGAGTTATTTCCGACATTTATTTTCCGTGGCTGATTAAGGCTCTTGCCCCCGACAGAAGTTTCAACGAGGCAATCAGCATTTTCAAGAAAGTCAAGACAGTCCAAGAATTTCAGGAACAAATCACGTTCACAGCCACAAAACGCGTCATTGCAAACACTATCACAAATTTCACATGCAATGGTGGCGAAGACATTCCAAACGATCGTCCGTATTTATACATATCGAACCACCGCGACATTGTGCTCGATGCCGCATTGCTTAATCTATATTTGTTTCAAACTGGTCATATCCAACCTGAAATAACATTCGGAAGCAATTTAATGAAAAACAACATTTCGATTGATTTGGGAAAAATAAACCGTATGTTTAGAATCAACCGAAGCGGTAACCTACGCGACTTATACCGCGATTATTTCACGGTGTCTTCCTACATCCGTCACGTGCTGACCGAGAAAAAACGTTCGGTTTGGATTGCGCAACGTGGCGGACGTACCAAAGACGGCGACGACAAAACTGAACCAGCTGTACTCAAAATGTTTTCGATGAGCAGCGACGAACCGTTTGTTGACAATCTTTCGAAACTGGCAATCACTCCTGTTTCGGTTTCCTACGAATACGAACCTTGTGCGTTTGAAAAAGCTGCGGAATTGTTCGTTTCTTCGTTCACAACATACAAAAAAGGCAAAAACGAAGACTACGAAAGTATTTGGAAAGGAATTGTGAACCCTAAAGGAAATGTGCATTTCACGATTACAAAACCTATTACTCTCGAAGAATTGGAATTTTGCGACACATTCGACAAAAGCGAAAAATACACGCAGTTGGCGCGCATTATTGACAAACGCATCTACGAGTCGTACAATTTGGAAAAATTCAATTTCATTGCATACGACATCGTGACCAAAAAGAAAAAATTTGCCGACCGTTATACCGACAGCGACAAAAAAGAATTTTTGGAATACATGGCGGCAGGCATTGAAAAACTTAATATTCCGAAAAGTAAAAGCGATTTGGAAAATATTGTGCTCAATATCTACGCAAATCCTGTTAAAAATAAATTGGCATTATAAAAATTCGCTGTTTAGTATATAATTTGTATTGTTTTCCAATCAAAAATCATAATTTTGTGACAAACAAATATATATGCGAACGATAGTCCATTTTATTGTATCTTTTTGTTTCATACAATTTTACGTATGCGCTATTGCCATTGGCCAAGAAGATAGTTGGACAATGTCGCAATGTATTTCTCACGCTTTGGAGAACAACATCTCCGTTTCGCAGTCGTATTTGAAACAACGTACTTCGGAACTGCAAGTCAATCAGACAAAAATGAATCGTTTGCCTTCGGTGAATGGTTCCGCCTCGCAGTCGCTGCTCGACCCGATGAACACAAGCGTGGGTGTGAATGCAAACCTTAATTTATTCAACGGTTTCAACACGGAAAACAGCATAAAGAAATCGAAACTTGAATTGGAACGACAGAAAATTCAGGTGGAACAGGCAAAATACGACATTGAAATCGCCGTTGCCGAAGCATATCTTCAAGTGCTGTATGCCCATGACAATGTGGAACTTGCAGAATTATTACTATCGGTAACTGAAAAAGAATTGAAGATTTCCGAAACGAAATTCAAAGTTGGTTCCATCTCGCAAAGAGACTATAGCGACATGGAAGCGCAATATGCCAACAAACAGTATTCGCTCATTCGTGCCCAAAATCAATACGAACAACAATTATTGACGCTCAAGCAACTTTTGGAATTGGAACCTGGCGTAGCATTCGATATTGTGATTGACCGTCCGACTGCAGAATTTGAGGTTCCTTCGCCTATTGACGTCTTTAACGAGGCCTGCAAGGTGTATCCCGACATGAGATATGCCGAACAGCAGTTGGCAATTGACAGTTTGTCGGTGAAAATGGCAAAATCTTCGTATTACCCGTCCCTGTCGCTTTCGGCTGGCGTGGGAGCAAACATAAACTTTTTCGACAGCGAATCGGAACTGCAAGGCAACAATTCGCTCCGTCTGTCGCTTTCGGTGCCTATTTTCAACAAATGGCAGACAAAAACCAACGTGGAAACTGCAAAAATCAATTCCGAATACAATGTTCTTGCTGTTGAATCGACAAAGAAAAATCTGTATAAACAAATAGAGAACGCATGCCAAAATGCGAAATCGTACCAAGCCGAAGACAAGGCGCTGAACGCCTCGTTGGAAGCCCTGAATGTCTCGGTTGACTTGGCACGCAAGCAATTTGAAGTCGGGTTGATTGACGCAACGACGTTGCTGATAACGGAAACAAACTATGCCCAAACAAAGGTTTCGCAATTCCAAGCCCAATACATGGCGATATTAAACCATTTGGTCATTCAACATTATCAAGGGAAAGCGATAGCGTACTAAAAGGTGAAAAAGCGTTTTTACTTTGATAGTTTAATGTCAATCTTCCCACACCAATACTTTGTGTATAATACGTTAAAAACTTGCAGGTTGAATGCTTCGATTCAAGCCTAATCTTTGTTATTTTTGAAACGTGGTACAAAATTGTGGATTATACGTATAAAACAATATTGAAGCCTGCTGAAGGATTGTTTAAGGATAAGGGAAGTAAATTTCTCGCTTTTGCGTATCCTGTTTCGTCGGAAGATGATGTGAAACAATATTTGGAGCAGTTGCGGAAAGAGCACCATGGGGCACGCCATCATTGCTGGGCATACAAACTGGGCGAAGATGGGGGACGGTTTCGATGCTCCGACGACGGTGAACCTTCAAATTCGGCAGGTCGTCCAATATTGGGACAGTTGGATGCATTCAACGTGACGAACATAGCCGTGATTGTTGTTCGGTATTTTGGCGGAACGTTGTTGGGCGTGGGAGGTTTGATGCAGGCGTATAAGGAATCGACAAAAGATGCCTTGACGAATGCGGAGATTGTGGAGAAGAAAATCCAGGCCCGTTTTTCGGTGTCGTGTACGTATGGTCAAAACAGTGCGGTGAAGAATATTCTGAAACGCTATTGTTGTGAGATTGTGTCACAGAAATTTGCTGAAACGTGTGAGTTTAACTGTATGGTTGCAACAAATTTGAAAGACGATTGTGTTGCGGCATTGCAAAAAATACAATGTGAGGTGACCTATGAGTAATGAGTACGGATTGTTGAAGGAGTTGTGCAGTATATCGGCTCCATCGAGTGACGAAAGTCGGCTTGCGAATTTCATTCTTGAGTATGTTGAAAAAAACAGCTTCTCGTGGCGCCATAAACCACGGGTGGTTTCGGGTGAGGATTTTCAGGACTGCGTGATGTTGGTCTGGGGGACTCCACGCACGGCAATGATTGCACACATTGATAGTGTCGGTTTTATGGCTGGCTATGGCAATTCATTGCTGCCTATAGGCTCGCCTCGCTGTCCCGACGGAACGGAACTTGTCGGCTTGGAAAATGGCAAAGAGGTCTCGTGCATTGTGCGAAACACGGAGTCGGGATTTGAATATGTGTCGGATCATAGTTTGGAACGCGGAACATTGTTGACCTACAAACCTTCGTTTAATGATGATGGAGAGTATATTGTGTCTCCATTTTTGGACAATCGTGTAGGGGTATATGTGGCTTTGCATTTGGCTCAGACAATGAAAAACGGAGCCATAATCTTTACTACGGGCGAAGAGACCAGTGCTGGTAATGTGAAATTTTGTTGGCGATATTTGTATAAGATGTATCACTTGCATAATGCGTTGATTGCGGATATTACGTGGATAACTGAAGGAATTGAATACGGAAAGGGGTGCGTAGTATCGTTAAAAGATACAAATTTGCCACGCAAAACGTTTGTCGATAAGATATTGAACATTGCACATCGTGAAGGTATAGCAATACAGAAAGAAGTGGAGTCGGCGGGCGGAAGCGACGGCGCATCGTTGCAAAAAACACCGTTCGCTGTAAATTGGTGCTTTGTGGGTGCTCCTCAGGAATTTCCACATTCGCCGCGCGAAAAGATTTGTAAATCCGACATAGATTCTATGTTTATGTTGTATAAAGAGTTAATGGAATATTTGTAATGAAATTTGTATATAGATTTGTTAGTATAGTTGTTGTATTTTTATTTCTGAATTGCACGTTACTGAATTCCAGCGAGTCAGTGAAAGATGCGGACTATCCGTTTCACGGTGCCGATTTACAATGGGTTGATTCTGTGTTCAATACGATGACACTCGATGAAAAAATCGGGCAACTTTTCATGGTTGCCGCATACTCCGATCCTAAGCAAGATAATGCCGAAGCGGTAAAAAAACTGATTACCGAACAGCACATTGGCGGGGTGATATTTTTTAAGGGTTCGCCTGTTAGACAAGCCCAGATGACGAACGAATTCCAGGCATTGGCAAAAATCCCGTTGTCGGTTGCCATCGATGGCGAATGGGGATTGGGAATGCGTTTGGATAGCACTATCTCGTTTCCTCGTCAGTTGCAACTTGGCGCGATTCATCCAAAAAACGATCATTTGATTGAGGAAATGGGAGAGGAAATCGGACGGCAGTGTGTCCGTATGGGAATCCATATAAATTTTGCCCCGGTGGTTGATTTGAACAATAATCCCCAAAATCCAGTGATAAATACCCGTTCATTTGGCCAAATCAAGGAACTTGTCGCTCAAAAATCTCTGTTGTATATGCGTGGAATGCAGTCGCAGAACATTCTTACTACGGCAAAACATTTTCCAGGTCACGGTAACGTATCAAGCGATTCGCATTATTCGTTGCCTCTCGTTTCGGGAACTGCTGATGAATTGGACAAATACGAGTTGTATCCGTATAAATCTATGATTAAGAATGATTTGACGGGAATCATGATTGCCCATTTGTATGTGCCGTCAATGGATAAGACAAAAAATCTTCCCTCGACATTGTCTCCAAAAATCGTGAAGGAAAAACTTCGTGACGAAATGAATTTCCAAGGACTGATTTTCACCGACGCTCTCAACATGAAGGCGGTGGCAAATGCTTTCCCTGCTGGTGAAGTTGAGGTTCGTGCCTTACTTGCCGGCAACGACGTGCTGGAGTTCTCGTTGGATGTACCACAAGCAATTTCGGCAATAAAGACGGCTCTTGCAACTGGTCGTGTGAAACAATCCGATATTGACGAACATTGTCGAAGAGTTCTTATCGCGAAATCGTGGATGAAAGTTCCTGAACGCAACCACGTTGATGTGCAGAATTTGTACGAGGATTTGAACACGCCTGCAGCAAAAAATCTGAATCGTAAACTTGTACAGGCGTCTATCGCGGTTGTGCGAGATACAAAATCGCAATTGCCGTTTAAGAAATTGGATACCAAGAAGTTTGCTGTTGTCTCTTTTACACCAGGGAAACCGTCGTATTTTGCGAAGAGTCTGCAGAAACAAACGGCAGTAAAACAATTTTTCGTGCCTGCGTCGAATGATTATAAAACGCTTGAGGAATTGTTGCCTAAAACCATGCAGGAATTGAAAGCCTACGATGTAGTGATTCTTGACGTGCAAGGTTCGAGTTCGTATCCAAGCAAAAAGTATGGAATAACTCAGCCTATGGTTGACATTGTCAGCCGCATTGCCAAAGAGAACAATGTGGTGATGGTGCTTCATGCCAATCCGTATGCGTTGGATTATTTCAGGGCAGCTTTGGAAAATGTTGAGACGCTTGTGGTGTCGCATGATTTCAAACGGATGGTACAGGAAATCACTCCCGAAGTGCTGTTTGGTGCATTGCCTGCAAGCGGACATCTGCCTGTGTCTGCGGGTGGCTTTTCTGCTGGAGACGGTATTTCGTATGGTGCAATCGACCGACTTCGTTTCGGAGAACCGATAGAGGTGGGACTTGACGAAAAAAAAATGCAAGACATTGATTCTGTCGTCAATACCTTCATTGGCTATGGAGCAATGCCTGGTTGCGAGGTTTTGGTGGCAAAAAATGGCGTTGTCGTGTATGAAAAAGCTTTCGGACGAATGTCGTATGCTTCGCAGGATTCGGTTACTACACAAACAATCTACGATTTGGCATCGGTTACAAAATCGGCGGCGACAGCCTTGTCGCTTATGAAATTGTATGAGGAAAAGAAATTCGACTTGGATAAAACGATGGGGGAATATCTTCCGTATTTGCAAGGAACTGACAAAGATACGCTGGTGGCTCGCGATGTGCTGACACATCAGGCGTGCCTCCGACCGGGAGTGGCGTTTGTCCCCACGTTTATAAAAAATTATTATGGACGAGGAATGAAATCAAAGACTCGTTCTGCGGACTATCCATACATGCTTGATTATCAGTTGTATTTGAACAAGGATTTTGAATATGTCGAAAATGCATTTTCCACCAAACAGGATTCAAGTCATACCATTCTTTTGCGTGATGGCTTGTATATGAACACCGCTTATCGCGATACTGTGTTTCGTTTGATTGTGGAATCTCCATTGTTGCCGCAAAAAGAAGTTGTGTATAGTGACTTGGGGTTTTATTTGATGACCGACGTGGTGAAGCGGTTGTCGGGAAAGTCGCTTGATGAATTTACAACGGAGGAATTTTATGCAAAATTGGGCGCATCAACATTGGGATATTTGCCGTTGACGAAATTTTCCAAAAATGAAATTGCCCCGACGGAAACCGATGAATTTTTTCGCCGTCAACTTTTGCAGGGCAATGTCCACGATTGCGGGGCGGCGATTTTGGGTGGCGTAAGTGGTCATGCCGGGCTGTTTTCCAATGCCTACGATTTGGCGAAATTGCTGCAAATGCTTTTGAACGACGGTAAGTATGGCGATGAGAAATTTTTGGATTCCAAAACCATCAAATTATTCACATCGTGCCCGTTTTGCGAAAATGGCAATAGAAAAGGGCTCGGATTCGATAAACCGGAGCCTGACGGGAAAAAGTTGGACCCAACCTGTCATTGCACGTCGCTAAATAGTTTTGGACATACTGGTTTCACTGGTACGCTTTTTTGGGTTGACCCCGATGAATCCTTAATATATATTTTCTTGTCTAATAGAGTAAATAGAATTACTCCAGATGCTCGGAACACTATGTTGGGTGATTCGGCGGTGCGTCCACGCATTCAGCGGATAATTTATAATGCATTCATTTAAAAAGAACAACTATGTCGTCGCAAAAAGACTTATTCGATAAAATACAGAAAATCTATCAGAAGAATCCTAATCGGTTGAATATCATTGAGGAACAGATTGATTTGGATATTCAGATGAATTATTTCAAACGTTCGGCAATGTTGAAAAAACAGGTCGTTACGTTAGACGAAGTGTTGGCGAAAGTGCCTGCTTTATATGATGCGGACGCTCGTTTGGAAGAAAAACGTGATATTTTGATTCTTCTCGCTTCGTTTGAGGATATTGATACGTTTCGGTTTCTCGAAAAATATAAGAACGAGGCTGTCGGGGAAATAAAACTTTGGGCGTCAATGGCTTATAGAGAATCAAAGTTGATGCTGGAAAGCTCTTTGCTCGAAGATGATGATA
The DNA here is from genome assembly GCA_017552705.1 of Bacteroidales bacterium. Taxonomy (GTDB): domain Bacteria; phylum Bacteroidota; class Bacteroidia; order Bacteroidales; family UBA1715; genus UBA1715. Next base: position 35,350 of record JAFZOY010000083.1, on the reverse strand, counting down.
GAATCCTGATTTCAACGGGATTGGGTGGCAAGGGAACAAACTTGCGGTATTTTGTGTGCCTTGTCCATAAAGACGAGGAATTTTATACCGAAATCCAAGATAAAATTATTCGTAACGAAATCGCGTCTTCAGTTGAAAAATACGGCGCGGAATTGGAGTCTTTGGTTATTGAGAACCATTTGGCGAAAATCTTTTTACTTGTCCCGATTGACCAACAAGTGAAAGATATTGTCGGTGAGGTGGTTGATGCAAGCGAGGAACTTGGAGGTTTTCTCGATAAACATGTCATTATAACCAACGTTCGTGCGTTTTCCAACGAGGAAATTTCGCAAATCGTACACGATAGATTGCGCGAGGAAGACTTACTCGGAATTGATTTCATCGATGACGAACATTCGCTTGGTATCGACGATGACGATGAGGATGATGAACAAGATGATGATTTTGATGGCGACAGCGATGACGACGACGAACTTTTTTAAAATTTGCGCATAAACTATACCTGATTTTCTTACGTGCTTTTTGCTATCCTAATCTAAAAAAATTATCTTTGCGAAGAAGATTAAAAGGCATTTGTTTGCGTAAATTTAATTCAAATGAGACACGTAAAGATAGGCATCACGCATGGTGATATAAATGGAATAGGATATGAAGTGATAATGAAGGTGTTGTCGGAACAAAAAATATTCGATGGAAAAACAATCATCGTATATGGCTCACCAAAAGTTGCTGCATATCATCGAAAAGATCTTGACTTACAGAATTTTAACTTTAATTTGATTACGTCGGCTGACGAAGCTGCCCCAAAACGTCCGAATATTATAAATTGCATTCCTGAAGATATTCGTGTGGATGCAGGAATGTCGACAAACGAGGCTGGGACGGCCGCAGTCAAGGCATTGAATGTTGCTTTGGACGATTTGAAAAACGGTAAAATTGATATTCTTGTCACAATGCCGGTCAATAAGGAAAATGTGCAGGCATCGGGTGTCGAGTTTAAAAACCATACTGAATATATAGCCAAAACGCTGGGCACTACGCAACATTCGGAATTGTTTGTGAATGATGCATTAAAAGTTTGTTATGTAACTAATTCACAGACTGTTTCACAAATTTCAAAAACAATCACAAAAGATGCGATATTGCAAAAGATAGTCGCTTTGCACGATTCTTTGCAGGTTGATTTCGGGGTTCAAAAACCAAAAATCGCTGTGCTTGCGTTGAACGGTGTTGCTGGCGACGAGGAGAAAAATATTATTTCGAAGGCTGTTGACGAAGCCAAGGCAAATGGTTTTGTTACGGTTGGACCTGTATTTGCAGAGCAATTCTTTGAAACAGCGGAATATAGCAAGTTCGATGGTGTGCTTGGAATGTATCGGGAACAAGTTGTGCCGGTATTCAAGGCAATGTCGTACGATGAATCGTATTGCTTTTCTCTTGGCTTGCCGAAAATTTGCGTTTCGCCGGCTATGAATGTTGACTATGCCAATGTGGAGAAGAAGTGTTCAGAGGCTACTCCATTGTTCCAAGCGATTTTCTCTGCATGCGATTTGCTTGAAACTCGAGAAAAATATACTGAATTAGTAAAAAATAAACTCAAATAAAATGTTAGAATCTATTTCGGGCGTCGTTCAAAAGTTGACACCGACTTATACAGTTGTAACAACATCAGGATTAGGATTTTATATAAATATCTCTGTAAATACGTGCGAAAAATTGCGTGAAAATTCATCATGCGTTTTGTTGCTCCACGAAGTGATTCGTGAAGATGCTTTCGATTTATATGGTTTTTTCGATGAAAATGAGCGCTCGATGTTCCGTTTGCTGATTTCTGTTTCAGGAATCGGTGCAAACACAGCCCGTGTTATTCTTTCGAAAATGACACCATCGGAATTGGCTTCGGCAATTTTGTCGGGAGATTCTGCTACTATTCAGAGTATCAAGGGAATAGGAGGAAAGACCGCACAACGTGTGGTGTTGGAATTGAAAGATAAGGTTTCGTTTGCCGAAGGTGATGAAAAAATAGTTGTGGGTCAAGGCAATACTTTGAAAATAGAATCGTTATCAGCATTGGTAATGCTTGGATACCAAAAAAGTGCGGCAGAGAAAGTTGTCGATGCAATTATGCGGGAATCTGTTCAACATTCGGTTGAGGATATTGTGAAAATTGCATTAAAACGCTTGTAATGGTTCCTCATAGTTGGTTTTAGTGAGACTTGTAAAACATATATATACCATTTCTGCAATAGCGTTTTGTAGCGTTATGTTGGCTTCTGCTATGGATGCTGTACGATATTCGGCACCCGAAAAGTTGGCACAGCCCGAGGATTCCATAAAATTACGTTCTCCGTTGCCAAAGGAGTCCGGCAATACGTTCGATGATGCCAATAATAATTCCAACGGTATTCGTTTGAACGACTCGCCTGATTATGGCTACAAGATTGAATACAATCCCGAAACGGATGATTACGATGCCACAAAAATGGTGGGCGATAATGCGGTAAGTCCTTCGTATTCAATGCCATCGTCGGATTATTTCAAAATGTCGGGAAAGCAGCGTTCCCGCAATTATTGGCGTACTCGTGCCAGCGAAACCCGAAGTGGAGGAGCGTCGTCGTATGAACCTTCGCTTGATTTGCTTGGTGAGAATGGCTTCCTTGGCGATTTGATTGACATTAAGCCTCAAGGTGCCGCAGAATTGAATTTTGGACTGAAATTCACGAATAATCACAATCCTCGTCTTTCAAAAAAACAACAACGCCAATTGCAGTTTGATTTTGACAACAAAATCCAGATGAGCGTCACAGGCTCAATCGGCGACCGTGTGTCGATGAAAATCAAGTATGACACGGAGTCGCAATTTGAGTTTGAACAGGAAGTGAAACTGCAATATGAGGGCGATGAAGACGAAATCATCAAGAATATTGAGGTCGGAAATGTGTCGTTCCCACTTTCCAGTTCGTTGATTTCGGGTAGCCAAAGTTTGTTTGGTGTGAAGACTGATTTGCAATTCGGAAAATTGTTTGTAAGCGGTGTGTTCTCCCGTCAACAAGGGGAAATGTCGTCGATAGCGGTACAAGGTGGCGCGCAGACCGAAGATTTTGAGATTCAATGCGATGAATACGATAACAACAAGCACTTCTTCTTGTCGCAGTTCTTCCGTGAACACTACGAGGAATCGTTGAAAAATCTTCCTGAAATCAATAGTGGTATTGACATTCGCAAGGTTGAGGTGTGGGTGACGCAAACGTCAACGGGTAAGGAAGATGCTCGTAACATTTTGGCATTGACGGATTTGGGCGATGCTTCATCAACAGGTATTGGTGGTGGTAAGGAATACAGTTTGCCTATGAACGGCAGTTTGTACAAAAAAGTGAAAAATGTGTCTGGTATTCGAAGTATCAACACTGTTTCTACTGCGCTTACGGGTATGTTGGAGCAAGGTTCGGAGTACGAAAAAATCGAGCAGGCGGTGTTGTTGAAACCTTCGGAGTACGATGTCAATAGAAAATTGGGTTACATTTCGTTGCGCTCGGCTGTAAGTTCCGCAAAAGTTCTGGCTGTGGCGTACGAGTACGAGTATAAAGGCAAGGTGTACCAAGTCGGAGAATTTACCAGCGATGGTATTGAACATCCCGATGTGCTGATTGTGAAATTGTTGAAAGGGACACAGTCGAATCCGGAATACAACAACTGGAATTTGATGATGAAGAATGTGTATTCTATTGGCGCATATCAAATTAGCAAAGAGGATTTCGTGCTCGATGTGTTGTATCAGGACGATAGAACAGGTTCGCCAACACCATATTTGTCGGAAGGTTCCGTAAAAGGAGAAAGTTTGATTTCCGTACTGAATTTGGATAACCTTTCTTCAGATTTGCAACCATATTCCGATGGTTTGTTCGACTTTGTGGAAGGTGTTACAATAAAATCTGCCCGAGGATTAATCTATTTCCCTGTGCTTGAACCATTTGGTAAGTCGTTGGAAGAAAAAATCAATGATTCGAATATCTCGGGAAAATATGTGTATAAGGAATTGTATGACTCTACGCAGAGTGCCGCACGGCAGGTTGCAGAGAAGAATAAATTCATACTGAAGGGTTCGTATAAATCAAGTGTCTCGTCGGAAATTTCGTTGAATACCACGCAGGTGAAATCCGTAAAAATCATGTGTGGTGGTTTGACTTTGGTCGAAGGCTCCGATTATACGGTGGATTATGCTTCGGGAACAGTTTCTATTATCAATGCGGGAATTCTGGAGTCGGGGTCAACTATCAACATCACTTACGAAAACGACCCGTTGTTCAGTACTACAACGAAAACGTATATGGGTTCTCGGGCTGAATATCGCTATAATGACAACATTAGTTTTGGTGGAACGTTGATTCATCTTTCCGAAGTTCCTTCGGTTCGAAAGGTCGGTTTTGAGGAATATCCGATATGTAACACAATTTGGGGCGTTGACGCACGCTATTCCACGGAATCAATGTTCTTGACAAAATTGGTTGATAAAATTCCATTGATTGATACCAAGGAAAATTCGTATGTGGAGGCTTCTGCTGAGTTTGCGCAATTGCTGCCCGGTCAGTCGAAACATATCTCGAATGCGGTTTCTATTGACGATTTTGAAAGTTCGGAAGGACGTTTGTATTTGAAAGAACCAACATCGTGGCGATTGGCAAGTACGCCGCAAGGACAAAAGTCAATGTTCCCCGAAGCCTCGTTGGTCAACGATTTGGCGTTCAACTACAACAAAGCTTTAATTTCGTGGTACAATATCAACACGTCGTTTTACGAACGGAGTTCGCCAGTGAGCAAATCTGTTCAGGCTGAGCAGTTTTCAAGAACCGTATATCAGTCGAACTTGTTCCCGAATCGTGATTTGACAACATACGAAGATGTACCGATGACGTTGTTGAACATTGCGTATTATCCATCGGAGCGAGGACCGTACAATTACGACACCAAGGGCCGTGCAGGTATTTCGGCAGGTTTGGATGCTAATGGACGATTGCTTGACCCGAAATCTCGTTGGGGTGGTATTATGCAGTCGCTCACAACCACCGATTTCGAAGAAAACAACGTGGAATACATCGAATTCTGGATGATGGATCCGTTTGTTGCCGATGAAGAAGGTCAGCATGCTGGCGGTGATTTTTATATCAACATCGGACGAATGTCGGAGGATGTGCTTCGCGATGGAAGAAAATCCGCTGAGAATGGTATGGTGAACGACAATTCCCGTCTTGACGAAACGGTGTGGGGTAAAGTTCCGAATTATTCAATAGTTGAAACAGGTTTCAGTAGCGACATCGAACGTGAGGTGCAGGATGTTGGTCTCGATGGGTTGAGCGATATGGCGGAACAGCGCTTTTTCTCCCAATATTTGAAAGAAGTTAAGGAAATCGTGACTCCCGAAGTGTACGAAACATTCTACAACGACCCGTCGCACGATAATTTTTCGTCGTATTTGAGCAATCGTGGCGAAGAAAAGGATATTGTGTGGCGTTATCGCTATTACAATGGAACCGACAACAATTCACCTTCGGGAACAAATCAGGGTCTGGCAACGTATAAACCTGATATTGAGGACTTAAACCAAGATAATACGTTGCAGGAAACGGAGGCGTATTATCAATATCATATCAGTCTCCGTCCGAAGGATATGGTGGTTGGAAAAAATTATATTGAAGATGTGTTGACCGAGGTCGTAAACAACGATAATTATCAAACGCAGGCAACGTGGTATCAATTCAAAATTCCTATCAAATCCGATGACCGTGAGCGGATTGGCAACATCTCCGATTTCCGCGACATTACAACTATGCGTATGTTTTTGCGCAATTTCGAGGATTCAATAGTGCTCCGTATCGCGGAGCTTTCGTTGGTTTATAGCAACTGGCGTGTGTACGACGAGGCTCTGTTTGAATCGGGCGAGTATGACTTGTTCTCTGATTCAAAAGTTGATATTTCCAATGTGAACATTGAAGAAAATAGTTCAAGAGTGCCAATCAATTACGTGTTGCCTCCTGGTGTTGACCGTGTGATTGACCCTACCAGCACTACGATGGAGGAATTGAACGAATCTGCTTTGTCAATGAAGGTGATTGATTTGGAAGATGGAAATTCTAAGGCAATTTATAAACGTGTAAATAAGGATTTACGTCAATTTGGTGCGTTGGAAATGTATATCCATGCTGAGGCGTTGATTGATGAGGAAGATATGCTCGATGATGGCGATTTGTATGCGTTTATCAGAATTGGTTCTGATTATGTTGACAACTATTATGAATACGAACTTCCGTTGAAACTTACCCCGCATTTGCCTGAAGGCGCCGGACGTTATAACAACAGTAGCACAAGCGACCGTTTAATTGTGTGGCCGGAAGATAACAAGATTTCGTTGCCGTTGGAGGTACTTACCGAGTTGAAGATGGAACGTAACAAGATGATAAACGACGGCATAATGCCAGATTTGGAAACCTATCATTTGTATAGCATATCTCATGGTAATAATCGTGTGAGTATCAAGGGTAATCCGAATACAGGAAATGTCCGCACGGTAATGCTCGGTGTGCGTAACCGAAAGAAGAAATCGTCGAATCCTGATGATGATGGTTTGAAAAAATCGGGTATCGTGTGGTTTAATGAATTGCGTTTGACCGACATGAACGATAAAAGTGGTTGGGCAACGGTAGGTACTGTCCGAACGACGTTTGCGGATTTTGCTACCGTTTCGTTGGCTGGAAAAATCAGCAAACCAGGCTTTGGTAGTGTTGATCAAAAAGTATTTGAGCGGAGTACCGAGAATTTATATCAATACGATGTGGCGTCGAATGTCGCTCTGCATAAATTTTTCCCTGAATCGTGGAAATTATTTTTGCCGTTCTATGTGGATTTGTCTGAAACCTACATCACACCACAATATGACCCGACAAACCCTGATGTGACATTGTCGCGTTCTTTGTCGAATTTCACTACAAAACGCGAACGTGATTCGTTGTTGAACATTGCACAGGAATTCAACCAAAATTTCAGCTATAACTTTACGAATGTGAAAATTGCACGGACTCCGAAAAAACAGCATCCGTTCAATATTTCTAATTTCTCGGGAACGTTTGCCTATAATCGTTATCGCTCGCATGATGTTGATTATCAGTTGAATTACAAACATCAATATAAAGTGGCGTTTAATTATAGTTACAATATGCGCCCGAAAAATTATCAGCCATTTAAGTCAAACAAAATCAAGCTGATAAAAGAATTCAATTTCTACTTGTTGCCTGCAAGTGTGTCGTTTAAGAGCGAGTGGGATAGAACCTATAAGGAACAACAGCGGCGAAATCTTTCAGCATATAATTTTGAACTGCCGAAAACTGCAAGCAAATGGCTTTATTGGCATAGGACGTATAGTGTGAATTATCCGATTTCGAAAGGTTTGAAATTGTCGTACAATGCGACGAACGATTCCCGTTTGAACGAACCTTCCGGTGTGATTGACAAAACCGACGAGGAAGTTTGGCGAGAATACAAACGCGAGGTTTGGAACAGTGCAAAAACGTTCGGCGAAAATATGGAATTCAACCAGAAATGGAACTTAACATGGCAGGTTCCTATCAATAAAATTTCCGCATTAGATTGGACAACAACGAATTATAAATATTCTGGCTCGTACAATTGGCAGATGGGTACCGAAACAAACGATGATTTGGATTATGGAAACACTATCACCAATTCGGGTACACACACAATTGATGAAACGTTCAACTTCACGAAGCTGTACAGCAAGTCAAAATATCTTGCTGGTGTACAAAAACGTATGAAACAAACCAATAATAATACCAACAAGAAAAACACAAACCAGAAACGTAAGGAAACGGTGAAATTCACAAAATCAAATGTGAAGACCGACGATGATAATGTGATTTACATCAACCATAAACTTGGCACAACCGATGTGAAAGTAACAGTGCTTGATGAAGATGGACGTTTGGTTCCGTCGGAGACAAAGATTCTATCGGCTAAAAAAGTGCAAATCACTTGTAAGAATGAGGTGGAGAAGGGTAAAGTCACTATTGTTGGTAAAAAAGATGTGGAACAAACCCCATTGACGCGTGCAACCGACCAAGTTGTCAATACGTTGATGATGTTCAAAACAGCAACAATAAATTATTCGCAGTCGGAAGGATGTTTTGTGCCGGGTTATAAGTATGATAGTCAAGTTTTTGGCATGTATAAACCATTCACAAGTTCGGCAGTTCCAGGATTCGGGTATGTGATTGGTTTGGTTCCCGACGATTTGGAGTCGCATCTAACAACCGACCAATGGCTTGTTGACAATGATTACATCAGCGATAAGTTGAAATATACATATTCAAACAAATTAAGAATCCAGTCATCATTGGAGCCTGTTAAGAATATGAAAGTTACCTTGTCGGCCGATAGGGCATATTCACACAATTATTCAAAATATTTGTGGGGCGATGCCGAAGAAAACGAGAAAAACCGTCTTACTACGGGTAATTTCTCAATATCATGTAACACAATGGCTTCGGCGTTTAATTCAGACAAGGCGTATGAACGGTTCAAGAAAAATCGTCTCACTATAGCGCATCGTTTGGCCCGTGCAAGTTTGGGTTCGGTATACGAAACCGATATAGAAAGCGGTTTCCCTGTTTTGTATAATGAAATGTCGCAGGATGTGTTGATTCCGGCATTCTATGCCGCATATACAGGTCAATCTGTTGATAATGTGCCGATTGACACGTATTTTATCCCAATGATGTCGAGTTTCAAAAATTTCCTTCGTGCGTTGAACTGGAAAATGACCTACAATGGCTTGTCGAAATTACCGTTCTTCAAGGAATACTTCAAAACGGTGAATATCAATCACGCATACACATCAACATATAGTTTGGGCTCGTATGAAACATTCTCATCTGCAACTATTTATGACGAAGATTTTTATGTAGATCCGATAGATGGTTCGTTGTACGTTTCACCAGATTATGATGTGTCGACGGTGAGCATATCCGAACGACTCAGTCCGTTGATTGGCTTCGATTCTAAGTTGAAGAGTAATTTAACTGCAAAATTCGAGGTCCGTAGAAACAGAACCGTAACGTTGTCGTTTACCAATACTGAAATATCGGAAGTTTCTAATTTTGAGTATGTTGTAGGAGCAGGATATGTGTTCGAGGATTTCAAGGTGAATGTGAAGACTTCGGGGGGCAGTCATCATTTTGAAAATGATTTAACCGTACGTTTGGACTTTTCAATTCGTGATAATCAAACAATTCGTCGTAATATTGCGGAAGATATTACGAGAAAAATATCGGGAACAAAATCGTATGCGTTGAAAACGTATGCGGAGTATATGCTAAGTCAAAGAATTACAATGAGAGTGTATTTGGAATATACAATGAATCAACCACTTACGAATGGTTATCGAACGTCAACCACATCGGGTGGAGTTAATTTGCGATTCTCGTTGATGTAAAATGAATAAACGGAATGATACGTAGAATTACATATATTGGATTGATATTCTTACAGTTGCTAATGAGCTGTTCCTCGGCAATGGCAACCAACGAACCTGCCGACACCACTAAAGAGGAGGTAGTGAAGGATATAATCAAATGGCAATATAATATCACGCACACCGAACGCTATCGGGAAACAATCGATACAACCATGGATTTCTTCTATTTGTACGAACCAAACGGAAGTATCGCTGATTTCTCGGTTGATATAGCGGGGTATGCTTCGCCATCGTTCTCTTTGCTTGTGAATCCGTATCTTGACGAACATTTTTCGTTGCGCCCATACGAAAAATCCATAGTGACCACCGATAAAATGAGTGATTATACGGCGCAAAAGCCGTATTCTAATTTGTGTTATTCGCAAGGTATGAATAGCGAACAATCGGGAAAATTCACGCATACGCAAAATATCAACAAATACGCAAATGTCGGGTTCGATTTGAACTATTACAGAAAAATCGGAGAGTATGATAATCAGGCTATTAAGGGACGACATGTGACACCATGGATTTCGTATTATGGACCTCGATTCACCACCGTTTTCAAATATGCGTATAATTCCATCAATCGGCAAGAAAATGGCGGTATTGCCGCAGATTCATTGTTGCACTACGAAAAAATGCTCCGTATGAAATATCCACGGGCGGCTTCGGAACTGAAATACCATGATTTGGATTTTATGCAGAAATGGAATCTCGGACGGAAACCGAAGGAAGACAGTCTATCGCTCGATTTGATGCGCTATAAAAATGCTTTTGGCTATAGAATGCACTACTCATCAATCAAGCGTTTCTATTCTGACGTAAATCCAGACACTGCCTTTTACCGTCATGTGTATTACGACTCAACGGCCACACACGACACACTTTTCTGCAAAAACTTGAATTGGGCGCTGTTCATGGAATTTCAACGTTCGATTAAGAAAGTCCACATAGTGGCAAATTTTGCCTTGGCTACAGAATACACATCGTCACGGTTTTTCGACTACGACTACAATATCCCTGAATATTTTGACCGCTCGCAGCATTATGAAGGCCTGTTTGACATTTCGCTCCCGCACGAAATTCATGTGTCGCACCGGCATGCGTATTATTTCAATGGCGAAGAAAAAAATAATTTCTCGTTTTCGACAGAACTTTCCAAGTCGTTTACAATCAATAAGAAAGAAAGCTTCATTCTTCTTGGACAGGATTATTCCAACGATACCCCTCCTGATGAATATCAGGATTATGAAACAAATAACTATTTGTGGCACAATGATTTTAGCGAAGTGAAAATTCATGATATGTTCGCTGATTTTTCAACTTCGTTTGGAAATGTAGAGGCGAACGTGCATTATTATCAGCTTCAAAATTATATCTCGTTTGACGAAAACGGGGTGTTGTCCCAAGCCGATGGCTCTGGGTATGCATTTACCGCCAAACTGATGAAAACCACTCGATTTTGGCATATTCTAATGCGCAATGGCTTGATTTACCAAGATATTTCAGTTGGTACACAGGAATTTCCGAAATGGGCGACATACAATTCCTTGGCATTTCAAGGCAAATTTTTGCGTAAATTGATACAAGTGCAGTTGGGGGCCGATATGTTGTATTATCCAGCTTATAATACACCAATATACGACGCTTCGTTAGGAACATTTTTACCGCAGTCAATATACAAATATGGCGGTTTCCCGATTATGAATGTGTTCGCATCGCTCAAATACAAGCCAATACGGTTGTATGTGAAATACACTGACTTTTATTCGTTGCTGAAAGGACAAGATTATCCAATAGCTGGCTATCCGCAAACGAAAGGCTCTATTTCGTTTGGCTTGTCGTGGATGTTCTATAACTAATTGAAAATGCGAAAATTACCGTTGCTTGCACTCGGATTTTTATTGCTATGCACCCAATTGGTGTGCAATGCCCAACGGTCGGAGTATTCGTATTGGGAAACGTACGGACAGTATGTTCCTCTGTTAACGGCAGGTTTTCTTGGTTGTACGGGGTTAGAATCACACGATACATTTGGCGTTCGTGCTCTCAGAATCGGCGGTGCACTTGTTTCGGAGGGAGTGATTGTGAAATCATTGAAATATGTTGTTGATGAAGAACGTCCCGATGGCAGGGCGCATAATTCGTTTCCTTCGGGACATACGGCGACGGCGTTCAATGGGGCTGAATTAGTTCGATACGAATACGGGACCTGGTGGGGCGTGGGTGCGTATGGCTTGGCAACAGCGGTTGGTTTGTCGAGAGTTTATCATAAACGGCACTATATATGGGATGTAGGAGCGGGGGCATTGTTTGGCGTGCTCTCGGCGAGAATTGGCATACAAACAGTGTCGAAAATTCAGGAAAAACGAAACAACAAATCAGCGGAATCAAATGTGTCGTTTTATCCGAATATTTCTTTGAATGAATCAAGCCTATATTTGGCCGTGAAATTCTGAGGAATACGGGCGTTTTTTCCGACTGCGATTATCAACTTTTTCTGTTAATAACTTTTCAATTCTTTACGTCGAAAAACTAAGGCAAACAATGTCTTTTTTGTATTTTCGCTTGCATTTCCTATAAAAGGATATGTGAATTATGTAATTGCTTGAAAATTAAAGATTAAACGAAAAAATAATGGCAGAAGAAAACGAAAAACACGAATATTCGGCCAATAGTATTCAGGTGCTTGAAGGGTTGGAGGCTGTAAGAAAGCGTCCTGCAATGTATATTGGCGACATTGGCGAGAAAGGTCTGCACCATTTGGTGTACGAAGTCGTGGACAACTCTATCGACGAGGCTCTTGCTGGGTATTGTACTCATGTGGAGGTTACTATCAATGAAGATAATTCCATTACAGTGCGCGATAATGGTCGTGGTATTCCTGTGGATTGGCACGAAAAAGAGCAGAAATCGGCATTGGAAGTCGTTATGACTGTGCTTCATGCGGGTGGTAAATTCGATAAATCATCATATAAAGTTTCTGGTGGTCTTCATGGTGTGGGTGTGTCTTGTGTGAACGCACTATCTACAAAATGTATTGTTACGGTTTGTCGAGACGGAAAAATGTATCGGCAGGAATATGCAAAGGGTAAACCTGTGACTGGCGTTGATGAAATCGGTGTGACTGACAAAACAGGAACAGAGGTTTCGTTCTGGCCGGATGATTCGATTTTTATGACAACCATCTATCAGTTCTATGTGCTGGAAAACCGTTTGCGTGAATTGGCGTACCTTAATAAGGGCGTAAGTTTGCAATTGACTGACATGCGTAACAAAGATGCTGAAGGAAAACCAAAATCAGTGTCGTTTTATTCGCAGGAAGGTTTGAAGGAATTCGCATCTTATCTTGATGGCTCGCGCGAATCGTTGATAGAAGATGTGATTTATATCGATACAGTGAAAAACGATATTCCTGTTGAGATTGCACTGAAATATAACACTGAATATAGTGAAAACGTTCATACGTATGTGAACAATATCAACACAATTGAAGGTGGTACGCACTTGGAAGGTTTCCGTCGTGGTTTGACCCGTACGTTGAAGAAATATGCTGATGACCAAGGTATTCTTGAAAAACAGAAAATTGAAATCAGTGGTGACGACTTCCGCGAAGGTTTGACTGCAGTGGTTTCCGTTAAGGTAATGGAGCCTTTGTTTGAAGGACAAACGAAAACTAAATTGGGTAACTCGGAAGTTTCGAGTGCTGTTGACCAAGCAGTAAGCGAAATGCTGAAGTATTATCTTGAGGAACATCCAAAACAGGCAAAGTCTATTGTTGACAAGGTTGTGCTTGCGGCTCGTGCTCGTATCGCTGCTCGTAAGGCTCGCGATGTTCAACGTAAAACGGCAATGTCGGGTGGTGGACTTCCGGGTAAATTGGCTGATTGCTCTGACAGAAATCCTGAAAAATGTGAATTGTTCCTTGTCGAGGGAGATTCAGCAGGTGGTTCTGCTAAACAAGGCCGTGACCGTCACTTCCAAGCTATTTTGCCGTTGCGTGGTAAAATATTGAATGTGGAGAAAGCCATGCTTCATAGAATCTACGAAAGCGAGGAAATCAACAATATAATGAAGGCGCTTGGTATCACGATTGGAAACGATGAGGATAGCAAGGCTATAAATATTGAAAAAATCCGCTATCACAAGATAATAATAATGTGTGATGCCGACGTCGATGGTAGCCATATCGAAACATTGGTGATGACGTTGTTCTTCCGCTATATGAAGGAAGTTATAGAAAAAGGATATTTGTATGTTGCTTGTCCTCCGTTGTATTTGGTGAAGTCGAAAACAAAGAAAAACGAACAACGCTATTGTTGGTCGGAGGAGGATCGTATTGCGGCAATCCAGGAATTCAGTGCTGGTCGTGATGCCGACAAAGCGGTTACAGTTCAACGCTACAAAGGTCTTGGTGAAATGAACCCTGAACAGTTGTGGGAAACTACAATGTGTCCTGAGAATAGAACGCTTCGTCAGGTAAGCATAGAAAGTAGTGCCGCTGCCGATGCTGCTATCGCAATGCTTATGGGTGACGATGTGCCACCTCGCCGTCAATTTATTGAGGAAAATGCTAAATTTGCAAATATTGATGCATAAAAGTAAGTAATCACAAAAATCTAAAATAATGGAATTTATAGTTTCAACATCAGACTTGCTAAGTCAACTGAACACAATCAAAGGTGTTATCAATTCTAAGAATACTATGCCGATTTTGGACAATTTCTTGTTCACATTGGACGGTAACACTTTGAAAATAGAAGCTTCGGATTTGGAAACACGTTTGGAAACCAAATTGCAGTTGGAAAATGTGAATGGTAGTGGTATCGTAGCCATTGAGGCAAAACGATTGACTGATATGTTGGGCTTGTTTGCCGACGAACCATTGACATTCAAAGTTGACTTAACGAACTACAAAATTGATATTCTTTCGGCAAGTGGTAAATATAGCATTGCGGGAACGAGTGGCGAGGATTTTCCTTCGAACCAACCGCTCGCTGATACGAAATCATCGTTTACTATCGCATCAGATGTGTTGCAGAAAGGTCTTGCAAGCACAGCATTTGCAACATCCGATGAGGATTCCCGTCCAATTCTTACAGGTATTTTGTTTGAATTGACGCAAGAACATCTTCGTTTGGTTGCCACCGATTCTCATAAATTGGCTCGCTACACTCGTACAGATGTTAAGTCTGAAAACGAGGCATCGTTCATTTTCCCAAAAAAGCCTGCAAATATTTTGAAAGGTATTTTGGCAAAGGAAAATAGTGATGTTCAAGTGGAATTTGATGAAAAACAGGTGGTTATAACGATGAGTTCATACGTTATGAACTGCCGTTTGATTGAAGGTAGATATCCAAATTACAAAGCGGTTATTCCAACGGAAAATCCAAATGTTTTGTTTGTGAATAAAGATGAATTCTACAAGAAACTTCGTCGAGTAGCGTTCTTCTCAAATCCAGCAAACAATTTGGCTCGTTTGGAGATGTCGGGTACACGCTTGTTGATTTCTGCCCAAAATATCGACTATGCAAGTTCCGCAAAAGAAGAACTGAATTGCCGTTACGAAGGTGAAGATATTCAAATTGGTTTCAAATCTAAGTTCTTGTTGACGATTTTGGATAATATCAATAGTGAAGATGTTAGCCTTGAAATGTCTGACCCATCACGCGCTGGTTTAATCATTCCTGTTGACAAGGAAGATGAAAACGAAGACGTGTTGATGTTGTTAATGCCAATGTTGATCTAAAATATCGAATTTGTGAATCGAAGAGTGGTTAGATAATAACCACTCTTTTTATTTAGTACGAATATGAAATTACAATTACATAGACCAATTGCTTTCTTTGATTTGGAAACAACTGGAATTGATGTTGTAAAAGATAGAATCGTTGAGATTTCTGTATTGAAAGTTATGCCAAATGGCGACGAGACTGCAATTACGCGGCGTGTGAATCCGGGAATTCCGATTCCTGAAGCGGCTACTGCGGTTCATCACATAACCGATGCTGATGTGGCGGATAAACCGCATTTTTCGGAAATAGCAAAAGATATTGCCCAAATGCTTGACGATTGTGATATTGCCGGCTATAATTCCAACAAATTTGATGTGCCGTTGCTTGCCGAGGAATTCTCGCGTGCAAATGTGAATTTCGATTGGTCGAAACGTAAGTTTGTTGATGTGCATGTGTTGTATTTGAAAAAAGAACCTCGTACACTTTCTGCTGCATATAAGTTTTATTGCGAAAAGGATTTGGAGGGCGCGCATGCCGCCGATGCCGACACGTATGCAACGTATGAAGTATTGCAGGCTCAGTTGGATAAATATCCTGACATGCAGAATAATGTGGATTTTTTAAGTGAATACACACACCATACCAACAATGTGGATTTTGCAGGCCGCATTATTTATAACGATAAGAAACAGGAAGTGTTTAATTTCGGAAAATACAAAGGACAGTTGGTCGTTGATGTATTCCGCAGAGATCCAAGTTATTATAGTTGGATGATGAATGGTGAGTTCCTGTCGAACACAAAACAAGTAATTACAGCCATCAAGTTGCGCTCGTTTGGAAAATAATGAAGATTCTTGCGTTGGAATATGGTCATTCTGTCGGTTCGGTTGACGAATCAATGGCTTGCTATCCCGACTCAACGCTGATTCGCAACAATGATGATTTTTATATTCCGAATTTTTCACAGCGTATTGTGGCGTATGTTGGTATCTATTTGCACTTCAATAAGATAGGTAAGTGTGTGGAGCCACGTTTCACTAATCGCTATTATAATGAAGTGGGGTGTGCTATAAAGTTTATGGCTGCCGATGTGATCGAGCGGAACAGGCAATGCGGCACTGCTACTGATATAGCGTGTAGTTTCGATGCATCGCTTGCCATCAGTAATGAACGTGTTGAAGTGCCTGCGGACTATGAATTTACGGCATTGTTGAATGGCAAACCGATAGAAATTGACGCATCATCATTTGCTTCGATTTCAGATTTGTTGGCAGTTTCCACAAAATATTTTACGGTAAAAATCGGGGATTTGTTTTTCTTGCCATTAACGCAACAGCCAGTTGCAGTCAAGGTTGGCGATGTGTTTGATGTGTCGTTGCAAGGAAAACAACTTCTTACGTGTACAATTCGATAAAATTACGCATTGGATTATGGTAACGTTGCAACGGATTTGGGATTTTCTATCGGAACTATCGGAAAACAATAATAAGCCGTGGTTCGATGCTCATAAGGATTTGTATAAAGTCGCATTATCCGATGGACAGCAGTTCGCAGAGCAAATGATCGCTGGTTTATCGAAATTCGATAAGGCTGTGGCTGGGTTGACAGTAAAAGATTGTACGTATCGCATTTACCGTGATTTACGTTTTTCTTTGGATAAGACTCCGTACAAAACCCACTGGGGCGTGTATGTTTGTCCACAGGGAAAAAAGAGCGGCAATGCTGGATATTATTTGCATATAGAGCCCAAACAGGAATGTATGTTGGTGTCGGGTTTGTATATGCCGTCGTCGCTGGCATTGAAAAGTGTTCGAGAGGAAATTATGTGCAATGGGCGAGGTTTTGATGCTGCAATACGGGCGTGCAAAGGATTTGAACTTGATTGGAGCTCCGCATTGAAACGTGTTCCGCAAGGTTGGAATGCTGCGGATGAATTCTCCGACTATTATAAATTAAAAGACATTGACGTTGTTCAAACTATTACAAAAGCGCAAGTTGTTGCTCCTGATTTCTTGGATTTTGTGTTGACTGAGTTTGAAAAAACATATCCTTTGGTAGAATTGTTAAATCGTTGTGTGGCGTTTGCAAACGAGAATTACTGATGGACAGAAAAAAAACGAGCCAAGTCCTAAATTTTTCAAAATAACGTCTTACATTTGCAAAACTATGCGAGAGTAGCTCAGTTGGTAGAGCACAAGCTTCCCAAGCTTGGGGTCGCGGGTTCGAGCCCCGTTTCTCGCTCTCACCGAGATTCCTATTACCAATTCTTTACAATCGTTTTTGATTTATTGCAACAAGTTACAATGTATGTTCCAATAGGTAGATGTTCTACTGAAATAGCCACTTTCGATGGGTTGATTGTGTTGAATGAAACATTTGTAATCTTGTGTCCAACGATATCGTAAACCTCTATTGGACAAGCTGCAATTGATATACCTTCAACTATAAAACTATTAGCGTTAGCGTTAGGATATACTGTCATGTAGTCCTCTGTTTCATTTGGACGGTTGATACATTTTATGCTTGAATAGCTGTATTCGCCATTGAAATCAGTTTGTTTCAATCGGTAGTAAGAGATACCGGCAATAGGTTTTGTGTCTTCAAATGAGTATGAATGTTCCACGCTCGAAGTTCCTGCACCGATAACTTTTCCAATTCTTTCCCAATCTCTACCGTTTATAGAACGTTCCACAATAAAGTAACTATTGTTTTCCTCCGATGAGGTAGTCCATTCCAAAAGCACAGATTGCGATAGATTTGTAGCAATCCATTTACTTATAATAATAGGCATTAGTATGGCGGGCTCATATGCTTTAAGATGGAGTGTATTTACGCCTTTTTTCTCGATACCGTTCCACCAAGTGTTTATAATGTGGTTGTTTCCATACCCCGTACCATTATTTGTTTCAATTGGGAAAATATGTCCACCTCCTAATGAACCCATATAACCGCCACGAGAAACATTTTCGATACCTCGGCAGGAGTCGCAGGCATCTTGTACTACTAATGGGGCATAACCACTACAGGTTTTCCCAGCATTAAAGGTTGTGCAATAGTATTTGGAAACAACTTTCCCATTTTGCAACACCTTGATCTTATTTTTACTTTGTACTTTACAAGCATTTTTTGCCCAACTTATACAATAGTTTTGAGCTACATCGTCGCTTGTGATGGCATCGTAGTGTATGTCTTCTCCAATAGTATAACCATTGTTTGTAGTTTTGTCACATGTGGTTTTGGGACCGGCTATTCGTCTATCATCCCAATACAATGACATTTCTATTCCACGTTCTGTACTTGATAAATTTGTGGTTTGGTAATAATTTTCGGGTAACGATTTATAGATAGTAGGGTATAAACCGGTTTTAAGAGAATCCTCTATTGGAGCTATACGATAGACCACTAAACCAACTTTTCCATCTCCACTTTTAATATTTTCAGGATCATAGAAGGGAAAATGAGTAACACCAGTGTTTTTCTGATAATTAACGGTTACTTCTCCTACCACGCACTCTCCGTTGTCGAATTTTCCGTCCCACGCAAGGTAAAATATTGTATCATTTTTGAACAAACGTCCTGCTTCTTCGTTTCTCCATGTGCTGCCACAGCAATATGTTTCCAGTTGTTTTATCACCCCATCTTCCTCAAAGAAATGCTCACCTCCATTGTTCAAAGCAGAGACAGAAGGATCTCCTGTGGCGAGAGTGCTTAATATGTATATTTCTGGAGTACCTGTAGAAAGGCTATAGGAGATATCTGCATCATCGGGAGCGGCAATACCATTAGCATATTCTTCAAATCCAATTGTCTGTATAGATACATTCCCCGTGTTCAAGCAATAAGTGATTGTCGGATAGGAAGAAGAGGCGATCATGGCGACAATTCCTCCTGCTGATGACAGACCAGAGCATTTCGCAGATGATATTGTGCCGCTATTATAGCAGTCACTAATTGTTGTAGTACCATCATCGAAACAAATTATTCCTCCGGCATAATAATCTTCTGCAGCAATAGAATTGATGTTTTTGCAATTTGTGATTTCGTTATTCCCATTAGTTTTTCCAATTACACCTCCTGCAAAGTTTCTAGCATTTATAAGTCCTGCGTTAAAACAAAAATTGAACCTCGAGGAATTTTTTAAATATCCAACAATTCCTCCTGTTGCACCATGGGAAGTTTCCACATGTATTTCACCTTTATTACTACAAGAATCTATGGTACAATTTTCAGCCCATCCCACAATACCTCCAGTATAATGGATAGCTGTTTCTGAAGCAGCCCCATCAGCTTCTTTTAGTTCTACCGCATTTGAACAATGGGTGAATGTTGTATTTTTAGAATAAGAACATACTCCACCACAAGCAGCTACTTCACTTATGTTTGTATAACTATCCTCACTTAATGTTATGTTCCCTTTTACATGAATATTATCAATAGTTGCTCCATCGCAGTAGTTAAACAGAGGTCTGCTGCCTTGGATTGTTATAGTATCTTGGTCTCCAACAAATGCGGCTGGTGTTTCTGCTTCGGGATCAGGCATATATTTACCGCAACGGAAAGTCCCTTTAAATGGTTTATCGATGGTTCCAATACCTTCCCAATCTGAACCTAATACTATATCTCCTGTTTTGGCTGTTACATAGAAATGCACGTTCTTAAATCCGTTGGTATTTGTGATTACGAAATCATATGATTTTGGTGTATCCTTGTGCAGCATATTCTTTATTGTGTAAGTAAAATTTCCACCCGTATTAACAGCTTCGGCTAATGCAGTTAATTGTTCCGCTTTGGAAATGAGGATAGGATTTTTTTCAGAACCTAATGGCTCGTTCCACGAAATAGTGGTAGCCGTTGGGTAATCTATAGCACAAGTATCTCCCACGTTATATTCTTTTGAACCGCCTGTAAAACGTTGGTCGAACAACGATAGTTTATATTGGCGTGCACATCCGCTTGACACAGGAGTGTAGTAGTAATAACCAGCATTTTTTATTTCAGGTTGGTCTTTCCAAGGGTAATGGTAGCCACGAGCTTCTGCGTCTGCTGATTTAAGAACGTCGATCAGCACCTTTTGCGAGCCGTCGTCATTCGTTTCGTTAAGATACAATTCTATTGTCGCATCTTCTTTGTTCAACAATTTCATTACAAAAATCAAGTCTTCGCAAGTCATTGCATCACCTGCAAACGAAAGTTTTTGTGGTAAATTAGGTAACGAAGGTTCCCCATAGAAGGCTACATCAGGTGTTGTGGTGAAAATTTTGTATTCTGGTAAATATAATGCTCGCCCCACATTGTTTGGATTAGGGAAAGACTGACGTTTTTCTTCCACGGATTTACCCGCGTCGTTGATTGAACCAAAAGAGTTGCAGCAAAATACAAAACGAAAGGGCATTACGCCTCCTAAATACACTTTCGACGTGTAGTGGTCGGTGGAATAGGTGTAAAATGTTGCCCATGCCGCATTAGTCGGACCATTTGTTGTAAGTCCCCACGAACGGGAATAAATTCGACCATCAATTTGTTTTTTCGTTACCGTGTTTACTACCGAAACATCAAATAATTCGAAATCGATAGGTTGACAATTGTCACAGGTACTACCAATATCACTACCGATATCAAATTCCAAATAATACAGTCCTGCACGATCAACTGTTACCACAATAGGATTATACCCCTTATCAGGATCCACCGCTTTCGGACCATAGTATGCCTGAGCATAGGTTTCAATGTGTCCAGGACCAGTTGTTTTGGGCACATCAAATCCCTCAGCTCCACCCCAAACCACAAAGTCGGTTGCTTCAGGGTGGGTTGGTCTAACATCGACTGGGATATCGTCATCGTCGCTTACTTGTAACTTGATTCTATATTTAAGGGTTTGGTTTGCACTTATGTCTTCTTCGTTGAACTTAATACCACCAAAACCTAAATATATTTTTTCATTGACAGGATCAGCAATACGAATATATAACCTATCATCTTCTGGACAACTTTCACCATTGGTGTGATTGTATCGTGCAAACGCACGGGAAGGAGCGGTACCGCCCTCTCGGGAACCTAATGCCAAATAACATTGTCCTTTGCCTTCAGGAGTTCCCGAAGTGTTCTTATTCGGCATAAATTGTTTTGTTCCGTCGGCAAAAACGGCAGATATAATGCAGAATAGTGATAATATTGTCAAAAATAACTGTTTCATATTGAATTCGTTAGATCCCATAAAGGGGTTCATATAATCTGTTCGCAAGTTATAAAAACAAAAATGCAAAATCAATAAAAAATAGGGGAAAATATGAACATCAATAAACAAACATCGTTGATTCGTTTATATGTCATATTTTTTTGTTATGGAGTGTATTTGTCGTTAAAAACTGATTTTTCGTGTCTTATCGGGTAAAACGGCAATAGTGACGTGTAACGTGTCGCCTGGCAATAAAGGCTCTGCAATGTTTGGCCATTCTATCAGACAAAGGTTTCCACTATAAAAATAATCTTCGGCGCCTATATTTTGTAGGTCGGCGATTGTCTCCAACCGATAGAGGTCGAAGTGATAAATGGTTTCGTCCGAGGGGGTGAGATATTCGTTGATGATGGCAAATGTGGGGCTTGCAACATTGTCGGTAACGCCAAATTCGGAACATAATGCTTTGATGAACGTGGTCTTGCCAGCACCCATTTCACCATGGAACGCTATTACTTTGTGCCCTTGGATGGCATTCTTAAATTCTCGTGCCGCTTGGGCTATCTCGTCTATTGAGTTAATTGTGATTGTCTTCATGTTCCGTTTTTGTTATTCGTAGCGAAGTGCCACAATCGGGTCTAAATTTGCAGCTTTTTTTGCAGGATACCACCCAAAGAATATTCCCGTTACTGCACATACCAAGAATGAAATAAGTAATGACGATCCCGTAATGATTGTCGGCCATTGCGTGAAAATGGTCGTCACTTTTGCTGCGGTAATGCCGAAAATCACTCCGATGATACCTCCTGTGACGCTGATAAATATTGCTTCGGTAAGAAATTGGAGCAGAATATCTCTGCTTCGAGCTCCCACAGCCATACGCAGACCTATTTCGCGTGTACGTTCCTTCACCGACACATACATAATGTTCATAATGCCTATACCACCAATAAGCAGCGATATTCCCGCTATAGCGACCAACAACGTCGTGAGAATGCTGGTTGTGGAATTTGCGGTGGAGAGAAGTTCTTCCATCGACATGATACGGAACGGATCGTTTGTGCCATCGCTTTTGTGTACTCTCCGTAATATTTCAGTTACTTCGTCAACGGCTTGTTGAGCGACGCTTTCACTTTTTGCCGAGGCAACTATTGAATTGACATAGGTGATTGCCATAATTCGCTTTTGTACAGTTGTAAACGGAGCAAGAATCACATTGTCCTGATCTTGTCCCCATGTGTTTTCGCCTTTGGATTCCAGTACGCCAATGACTTGGAACGGCGTATTTTTGAAACGGATGGTTTTTCCGATGGGGTTCTCGTTGCCGAAAAGGTTTGTAACCACCGTCTGGCCTATGACAACCACTTTCGACGATTGTGCGATATGTCGTTCGGTGAACATGCTTCCTTTGCTGAGTTCCATTTTCTTGATTTCAAGATAATCGGGATATACTCCATAAATAGTTGATGGCCAGTTATTTGCTTCGTGGATTGTTTGTCCTCCGCTTTGTACTATAGGTGAAACGTGGTCAACAAATTCTGCTTCTTTTTGGATTGCTTCCACGTCTTTCAACGTCATGCTTCGTTGCGAACCGTCGTCAATTCTAACGCCGCCGATACGTTCAGAGCCTGGACGGATGGTAATCATATTAGATCCCATTTGTGATATTTGCGCTGTGATACTTTGCTTAGAACCTTCTCCAATGGCAAGCATCGTAATTACTGAACCTACACCGATGATGATACCCAACATTGTGAGGAATGTTCTCAATTTATTGAGAATCACTGCTTTCCATGCTACTTTTACTAAGTTCGAGAAGACCATATTTAATCAGTTACAGGTAATTTTGCCAATTCTTCTTTTGCATCTACTTGATGCTCATATATTTCGTCGCTTATCACCAAACCGTCGCGTAGCGTGATTGTGCGTTTGCTCATTCGGGCAATGTCGGGTTCGTGGGTGACGAATACGATTGTTTTTCCTTGTCGGTTAAGGTCTTGGAACAAACCCATAATCTCGTACGACATTCGTGTGTCGAGGTTTCCCGTTGCCTCGTCGGCAAAAATCACCACAGGGTCGTTGACCAACGCACGCGCTATTGCCACACGTTGCTGTTGACCTCCCGAGAGTTGATTGGGCGTGTGATACAATCGTTGTTGCAGACCTACAAGATTCAGCGCGTCAATGGCTCGTTTCTGCCGCTCTTCCGCCGAAATACCATGATGATAGAAAAGTGGCAGTTCCGCATTTTCTATGCACGTTGTTCTTGGCAAAAGGTTGTATGACTGAAACACGAATCCGATTTTTGTATTACGGATTGTTGCCAATTTATCGTTTGAAAGACTATCCACAGGAACACCGTCCAATTCGTATGTGCCGCTTGTTGGTTTGTCAAGGCAACCAAGAATGTTCAGCATAGTTGATTTTCCCGAACCGCTGGTTCCCATTATCGTCACAAACTCACCTTCGTGAATCTCGAATGAAACACCTTTCAAAGCACGCACCGTTTCATCGCCGACGATGAACTCCTTACGCAAGTCGTGAATCCGTATGATAGGTTTCTTTTCTTCCATAATTATGGTCTTCCTCCACCTGCAGGTGCTCCTCCGCCTTTATTGCCGCCACTTCTGCTGCCGCCTCGGTTTCCGCCCGGACGCTGTTGCATAAACGGACTCTTTGCTTGGGCAAGGTCTTTTTTCGTAACCGTTTTTAACAACGTCACAATGGAATCGTTCTCGGAAATGCCCGAAAGCACTTGATAATTGATTTCATCGCTTTCGCCGACGGTGATAGGTTTCCGTTCAAGTTTTTTGTTTGAAATCACCCAAACGTAATTTCCCCGTTTGTCGGAGCGGTCGCCTTTTCGTTCTTTTTTGAATGAAGCGGAATCTTTGGGCGCATCTTTTGGCATTTCTGGACGTTCCATCTTAATGCCGTTTTGGGCGTAGTATTTTTCCAATAATTCAAAATCGATTTTATAATTCAGCGCACCTTCGGGAATCGTCAGCACATTGTTGATTTCAAGCGTGTAGATTGAAACTGTGGCAGTAAGACCAGGCATCAATTTAAGGTCGGGATTATTAGCTTCGATAATTACGGTATATGTTACCACATTCGACGTTACTTTGGGGTCCAAACGAACTTGCACAACTTTTCCGTCGAACACGTCGTTTTGAAATGCGTCAACGGTAAATGTAACTCGTTGTCCTTCTTTGATTTGCCCGATGTCAGCCTCGTCAATGTCGGCTTCCACCTGCATTTTTGTTAAATCTTGTGCTATGGTAAACAGCGTTGGTGTATTGAAACTTGCCGCAACCGTCTGACCTTCTTCAATGCTTTTTGAAAGAACAACGCCGTCAACAGGAGAGTAGATGTCGGCGTAACTCAGATTTGTCTTTGCCTTTTCGAGATTTGCCTTTGACTGCGTGAGCGAACTTTTGGCATTATTATATTTATATGAAATCTCGTCGAAATCGGCGTTACTGATAAGTTTCTCGTCGTACAAGGTTTTTTGTCGTTCGTAGGTTTTTTTAATGTAATTCAACTCGTTGAGTGCTTTTTCGTAGGAAATCTGTGCTTCCGAAACCGACACTTTCAAATTCGTCTTGTCAAGTTCCGCAATCAATTGACCTGCTTTCACTTGGCTATTGTAATCGACATACACTTTTTTCACCTCGCCCGAAACCTGCGTACCCACTTCCACTTGCTGGATAGGCTCGATAGTTCCCGTAGCAGTGACCACATTCGCTATACTTCCCATTTGGGCAGGTTGCGCCGTAACAACAACGATGCTGTTCTTGTTTTCCGAGAAAAATATGAAATATGCTGCCACACCAGCGGCAACGAGCAGAAGAAGTATTAGTATGAGTTTTATTTTTTTCATATTCGAATAAATGAAAAGTGATATTGCAAAGATAATTTTTTCTTCGTAATCAGCAAGATAGATGTATTATTTGTTTTTGTCAGGAGTTTGTTGGATGGAAAGCTATTTTTTGTTTTGTAAAATAAACAAAAAAGTTGTCTACGAAACTATACAAAATCGTCCGTTAATTTCTGTAATGAGAGCATCGTGTTGCAGGGATGCAACTATTTCCTGAATCAATTCATGTGAATAATTCTGCTGTTCCGCAAGTTCATCAAGGGCAAGAGGACCATTGTGCAGCAACAGACGTAATGTTGCTGCGCGTTTTTGGCGAAACGAGCCTTCAAATCTCGATTGCGTAGTGTGTTTCTGGGAAAATTTATTAAAGTTTCCAACTGTTTTTTTCAACTCTGTGCCATAATCCATCAACGCCCAATACCATTTTCGAGGATTTTCAGTGTATAGCACGCGTTGAGCGACATCCTTGAGTATCCGTTCGTCTATTTTTTCTGTACGGTTCTGAAAGAAGCTGTATATCAACACAGTACGGACATTTGTTTCTAAAAAAACGAGCGGTTTATTATATGCATATACAACTATTGAAGCCGCCGTATTTTCCCCTATGCCAGGACATTTCACAAGTTCTGATTCTTCGGTCGGAAACGCGCCTTTGTCAACAATATATTTTGCGGCTTGATGAAGGAATTTCGCCCGTCGATTGTAGCCCAATCCCGACCATAATGCCAATACCTGCTGGAAATCAGCCGTGGCAAGCGATTCCAACGTGGGAAATTCTTCAACAAATTGTGTGAATTTTTGCAATACCCGTGGTACTTGGGTTTGCTGCAACATAATTTCGGAAAGCAACACATAATATGGCCTTGTGTCGGTTCTCCATGGCATTTCGCGATATAATTCCTCGCCTTTTTTCAAAACAGTATTTTGAAAATCAGCAATTTGAGAATCCGACAATCTTAGGGTCTCCATATTTATTGTTCGTCAGTTTTTTGCTGGAAAATAACGGAAACCACCACGCCAACACCAAGAATTAAAACAATAGCCGCCAACGAAATCCCGATTGAAATATGCACGAAATCCATCAAAAGCATCTTAGCTCCGATAAAAAGTAGCAAAACAAACAGGCTATACTTTATATATTGAAACTTATTCAACACGGAAATCAATACAAAATACAGCGAACGAAGTCCCAATATAGCGAAGATGTTCGAAGTAAACACAATAAACGAGTCCGTGGTAACTGAAAACACTGCGGGAATGGAATCTACCGCAAATAAAACATCGGTTGATTCAATCACCAACAGCACAACCATCAACGGTGTTACCGCTTTTACGCCTTGAAAATGAGTAAAGAAATGTCCTTCATCAAGTGTAGGACTTACGGGATACACCTTGCGGATGATTTTTACGACGACACTTTTTTCAGCATCGAATTCATCGTCTTTTCCAAACATCATTTTGATGGCGGAATACACCAACAGCACACCAAAAATGTACATCACCCACGAAAACTTATTTACCAATGCGGCTCCAAGAATAATCATTACGCCACGGAAAACCAAAGCACCCAATATGCCCCAGAACAACACTTCGTGTTGATATTTCGCAGGAATTCTAAAATATGAGAACAACATTGCCATAACGAAAATGTTGTCCATGCTCAAGGCTTTTTCTATCAGATAACCCGTAAGATATTGCAAACCAGCATCATACCCCGTAACAATATAGGAGTCTGCGGAATTTGTCCGCAATTGAAACCAGTCGAAGCTATAGGCAACAACAACAAGCCCTCCAAACAACAGTGCACACCCAATCCAGAGGGCTGTCATTTTGAGGGCTTCAAGTGTCGTATATTCATGCTGGGTTTTATTTATCACCCCCAAATCAAGCGCAAGCAAAGCACCGATAATCAAAAGGAAGATAACCCAAGCAATGATTGTCATTCTACAACTTAGTTATTGAATGTATATCGAGCGGATAATGTTGGCCAATACAAAGCACCCAACAAATGAGGGTTAAAATGTACGCCATCGCCAAAATATGGGCCGATTATCGGACGGAAATCTGCGGAAACAGCAAGTGGGAACCAGAATTTATATTCCAAACCAAGCATTCCAGCCACACCAACAAAACAGCCAATGTCTTCAGAATCATAATGATAGTTTGGTCCCCAAACAACACCAGCACCTGCACCAACACCAAGATACCAGTTCCATTCGCCTTTCGGGCTCCATTCCGGAGAAGCAATTATCCAGTTATACACTGCCGATGCTTGCGCTCCGTTACCAAAATTCCACAAACCACCGTCGAATTCCCAGAAATTTGCTTCGCCAGCTTCACGCTGATACGATACCTCCACAGCATTCGACAACCGTAAACCAATTGCTCTATGTTGTGCCATTGCACCCAATGCACACATTGAAAATAATACAAAAACCATTAAAACTTTTTTCATATCACTTACATTTAATATTAATTACTTATGAGGTACAACACCTTTATTCTTATGTTTTTTCTTATTCAACAAGGTCGCATTGTTTGTTTGGTTATCACGCGTTCCTTTCTTCTTAACGCAACCGAACATAAGATTACAACCTATTCTTACATTGACTTCACGGCTATTAGCAGGGAACAACGCTGCTCCGATAATGTTATCGGAAACAAAATACCATTGCGTGATACCCGGATGGACGGTAAATCCCAATCCAATATTGTTGAAGTTTCCATTCATACAGGAATAGCTCAATGTTGCTGCTGTAAACTTGAATGGCTTGAAATTCGCCGTAAGCATCAATGATGGGCGAACTTTGTACGGCATAAATTCCAATTTTCCCAATACGCCCAATGCCATACGCTTCGACGCGTGATAACGAACGCCTGCGTATAATTTTGTTGGTAGTTTCGTTACATACGACTGTTCTTCGTAATGAATCTCCTTGAAATTTTCAACAATGGAATCGAGATTTATATCATCAAAACCATCGAGTTTTAGGTCGGAGAATTTCAAACCCTCGAATCTCATAGAATCTTCATCATACAAAGCAAATTTCGAGGCGTTGGTTTTCCAGTTAATGAAACCAAAATCTTCAACGCTGAAATATGCTGTGATAAAGCTATTTATATCCTTGGAGAAACCGAAATCCATTGCTGCTCCATAATTACCCGTTAGCAAAGTGTATTTTGTGATATTCGACTTGTCTTCAAATACATTGTTGAACTCCATCTCACTCACAAATCCCTCGTCATCAAGAGTAACATTCAAAGGAACGTTTGTATTCACAATATATTCCGCTTCAACATTGATATAGTTTGTTTTTTCAGCGGTTGAAAGCACCAATTTCGTTTCAGAATTCCGAACGCTGGCAACACCAACCAACAATTTTGCCCGTAATCCCATCGACAAGGTTTTCGAAAACTTATGTTGAAGTCCAAACGCCAGCTGATGGTAATACATTGCATTCAAACCGAAACCGGTGAAGTCGGCCATACGGACTGCATCGTTACCTTTGGCTGCAAATTCAAACAACGACCTTGGCAAACCAGCATCAACAAACATCCGCTCCGACAAATCAAACGTGAAAAATCCCTTGTCGCCAGTCTTGAAACCAAAATTCAACAAACTCAATTGCAAGTCGGTTGTCAAGTAATTCACTTTCCGCAGTTTTTTAAGAAAATCATCAAAATCGGCATTCGGATGCAAGGGGGTAATCAACGAGTCGGCATATTCGCCACTACCATGGAAAATCACATCATTGTAGTCTACAGGCAAATTTACCGCAAACGTTATTGGTGGCGGAAGTTGTCCGAAGATTGGCACCAACAGACCACCGATATAGAACTTGCATTCCGGTGTTTGTGCAGGATTGATATACGATGACTGCGGCAAACGATCCATAAAATACATAGTGTTGTCGATTTGTGCAGAAACCCGCACAAACATAAAGACAAAACAGAGTATGTAAATCAATCGTTTAGCCATCATTTACTTGTATATATGAATTTACAATCGGCAGCCATATTAAATTTCAAACCATAATATGAATAAAATACAACTGGAACTGAACCATTTTTATCTGTGTCAAGCAAAACTTCAAGACGTAATTGATTTGCCTGCAATATGTTATCAAGCATAGGATCGCCTTTTTCCAAGGTGATTTCCTCATCGTTTTTCTGAACCATGGTACGTTCTACTTTTCCGTTGGTAGTTTGTGCCGATTCAAGCACAATCATATCAAGCACGCCCAAGTTTTGGTTGTCGCCCGTCTGTGTTGTATCGAGCAAAGTCAACCGTAATGTGGCATTCAGCGGGAACTGATGTTCCGTACGGATATAAAGCCGCATTCGTTCAACCGACGATAAATCGCCCAAATCAGACATATTCAAATTGACTGATTGCTGCAAGACAAGATTCTTTGCCGACAATTTCATTGGCAACTCAATTGCCACGCCCAATTTTGCAGTTCCGATATTCGACACGCAGTTATAAATTGGTGTTCCATCAGGCACATCGGCATTCACATGAAGTTTTCCTGAATATTCGATAGATGAAGGCAGTATCTTCATAAAATCAACAATATTCGATGTCTTGTTATTGATAGTGATGGACGATTCCACATTTTGACCACGTTTCACCGCATCGCAATCGGGACGAGGAATTCTCCATTTGTTTGTAAAACCAGAGAACATACTAACCGAATTACCTTTATCGTCCTTTCCTACCATATTCAACTCCAAATCGCCACCGATTCCAACTGGATTGGCATAGTTTACTTGGATTTTTGGGTCGTAGAACACTATATCGCCCGACATGAAATCAGAAATGTATTCCCGCAAATCAAAATCAAGCGTTTCGGAGAACAAATCTTGTTCAAAGCGCTCCAAATCGCCTTCAACGTAGGCAAAAACAACACTGTCGGGATTGGTTATTTCAATTTTTATAGTCTGTTCCGGTCCGAAATACAACATTCCACCAGTAGTATGAACTCGATAACCAACCTTTATCGGGGCAGAGTTGTAACCAATTTCAGGGTTGGTCGTCAAGTCGAAATTGCAACCATCAAGCGACCAATCTGCGGAATACGTAGGTTTTTCGTTCGTCATATACGCCCGTTTTCTGATATTGGAAACGCCCATGGAGTCAACCGAAGGGAATTCAGCGATAAACTCGGTTGCAATACCAATTGTAGAAGTTATTTCATAATGAAAACGTCCTTTTTCAACCAACACGCGGTATAATTTTCTGTCCATATCCTCGTCGCGCATCGTCATATAGGTAATCGTGTCCAAACAGAGTTCCTGTTCCGGCACGTAAGCCTTACCTGCCAACGCAATCAAATCTTTCATTTCAATGTTCAGCAACAAACCGAGGTCGTCCAAACTTGGCAATTGGATATTTTGCGTCTGTGCGATTCGCAGATTTCTAAAACTATAATAAAATTCCGCATTCAAATACGAAGAATCAGCCTGAAACGACTGTTTTTGCGGTCCGCCCTGACTAATCCAACTTGGAAATCCAGAAAAATCAAACGTACCAAATTCTACGAGATCTCCCGTTTTCACGTCCCTGGACTGAATCACCACATCGCAATAAAAATTCAATCCACTGGAATTTGTACACGACAACGTGATAGTTCCAGACTTCAACAAAATATACTCAAACACGTCCTTCACATTAATTTCCGTGCCGAAATTCGCCTCAATAAAACTTTTTACCGATTCTGGAACCTCGCCAATCGGATAGAGATGCTCTGCTATGGCAGTATGTTCATCAACATTCACCGCCATTGGATTGTTTTGTACCGCGGCAACATATTCATTGTAGGCAGATGTAGAGAAATTATCCTTAATCAGATCACGCAACGTAACATAACCAATTGGAAATGATACATTTGAAATCTGCACAGGTTTCATTGTCAATGTGGTATCGTATGGATCCAACAACGGTAAGTGCATAACATCAATAACACGTGCGGTATCCATCACATACGACAATTGGATAACCTTATCATCGGCATTATTGCCATAGCCTAAGTCAAATTCGCTCACATATTCCAGCGTATCGGGACGTTCCTTTGCGATGTTCGCCAAAGTTAAATCCGCCGTGGCTATTGGTAATGCCAACGATGGATTCCACTCAATCTGGTCAGAGAATTTTTCTTTCAGTTCAAAATTATCTTTCACGCAGGAAGACAGCAGAATAGCCCCAGCAAATAGAATTATTTTTACAATCTTACCCATACGTCTTCATTATTTTATTGAGTAATAATACAATAAATTTTGGTTACTACCAACAATTATGTGAAATCCTTTTTCCAAAAAATCATCGTTCACTGCAAAAGAACTACGACCTTCCAACGGGAATCCCTTATACAATGAGCCATCAGCGTTCACCACATAGATTTTCCCTGATTGTTGTTCGTTGGCACATATCTTCTGCACGCCACTTTTTAACTGCGCCACAAATGGTTTCGACAACGTGGCATCTGCCGAGTAACTAAACAACTTCTTCGCACTTTGGTTATAGACTTCGATTTTATTCTCGTCAACAAAAATCAAGTCTCCATTTCCATCGTTGTCCACATCGGCAGTCATAAAATAATGTTGGGCGGAACGTTTCCCGTATTTTTCCGAAGAAACCACCGTGCCATCTAAGAAAATCTCCTTTACAACACCATCAACATCGGTTGTGATAAAGCGAGAAAGCGATGATTCCGCACCAGCCTCGAATTCTATAGCCGCATTGGGAGCTTTTTCTATGATTGAACCAACTTCAACACGCGTTTGTCCACGACGATTCACTATATATACGTGATATGTGTCGGCAAACACAATATAATCCTTGCCTGCGTACGAATAATGACGAAGCGGCATTTTCACCGGCGATTCAGTTGTGACATTCCAATCTGGAATTTTCGTCAGTTTTGCATCCTTTTCCAACGAAAACAATTCTATCGTCGAATTTTCATACGATACTGCTATACGATATTTATAATTTTTGTCATAGTCGAACACCGAAATCGGTGCGCTTGCGGGCTGGGGCAATTTTACAGGGAAAGTGGAAACGTTATTTCCCTTTCTATCAATCATATACAACGTGTTCGCTGTGTTGAACATATATTGCCGATAGGAATTTTCAAACGCATTCACAAAATGGATTTCTCCCATAATTGGTCCGTCAAGTTCCCGTTTCCAATGGATTTTACGGGTATTATTGTCAATCAAATACAACGTATTTCTTGCATCCTGCACAAACGTGAGCAATTCATTATTATGCGACACAAAAATCTGCGGCGTACCCGCCATTGCCGTATCGAGCATCATACGCCACTCTATTTCAGGCTTTTCCTGTTTCGATGAGCGCAACGAAATATAAATATCATTATACAATTTGTCATCATTGTCGGCGCACAATTGATACGAAAACGCATTCATATCCTTTAATTCGGAAGAATATGCGTCAATGAACTCGGAAGTCTTTTCGTCAAAAAATTCCTTATACAATTGTACCGACTGCGGTATCGAAGAATACACATATAATGAATAGGAACTTTTCATATTATCGTCGAAACGGCCGTAATCGGCATCGGAACTCAATGTTTTTCCCGCTTCCACTTCGTTCAAGTAAGCCACGCACGATGATTCCGAATTTGCG
The DNA here is from genome assembly GCA_017552705.1 of Bacteroidales bacterium. Taxonomy (GTDB): domain Bacteria; phylum Bacteroidota; class Bacteroidia; order Bacteroidales; family UBA1715; genus UBA1715. The sequence continues at coordinate 2,386 of JAFZOY010000083.1, read as the reverse complement.
AAAATCATATACGAATCCACAAAGAACACATATTTTGCCATGACGTGCGAGAACAGATTTCCCCACACCATTTGCGGAATCTTGCCAATCGGCAGTTTATATATTGTATATGTATTTGCCCCCACCGATAGTTCCGACGCCGCAATAGAGGCGTCGTTCTTTTTCGCGTTTGTCTTCAACAAAGAAACAAATTCAGATTCGGTTTGTTTGCGGCTATGAACTTTCACAACGCCGTAGGTGTTTTCGTAACATTGTCCCGAGAAGCTTGGCAGTTGCACATAGGCAAGTTCTTCATCTATCCACGAATACAATAACGAAACAACCGAAGTAGAAGAATTTTCGGTAAACGATTCGTTCAACGATTTCATATTTTTATTGTATGCCGTGAAAAAGCTATTTTTTGCCAAATAATCCTCATAATTTTTACGATAACGTTCCTTATCGCTTACACAAAGAGCCACAAAATTGATGGTAGATGCTGGCATCACCGACATTATTTCGCCACGAAGCCGCTGCTGTCCCGAAAACAAATTCATATATTCGGCAGCGCACGAAACCGAGTCTGTGGTTATATAGCCATTGAACCGCAACGCATCGGAACTTACCGAAATATCCAATTCTGTCCAGCTGGCAATTTTCGGAAAATCCTTTGTTCGGGTAACATATTCATCGGAGGCGTACAATTGGAAAATGCTTGCCATGCGGTCGTAGTGAAAGAACACCCGCGCAGGAACTTTCGACTCGTTCGGACGGACTTTCCTGAAATCTGCATCGCTGTCGAGATTTTTATCCTCAAAGAAACCCTTCAGAGCCGATTCCACAGAAACCTTAGACTCACTAATCATCAACGTGTTGCCATAAATGGCATACGACAGATTTTTTCTGTCAGACAAATCATCTTTGTAGGAATAAATGTCAACCTTATTGAAATCATATGATGAGGGATTATTCAGCCCGAACGAACGTTCAACAAAGCGTTTCACCAATTCTTCATCCTGATTTTTCGCCAATGGAATGATAAACAGAAAATCAAGTTTATTTTTTCCAATCTGCTTCACAACAAAAAACAATTCATCGTCGAGAAACGAAGAAAATGTATCGTCGGATTTTGCAAGGGAATCAACTTTTGAGATAAACTCGCCACATTTTTTGATAAGCACAAAATGCGATAAATCGTTGTCATTCTTATCGTTGGACGAAAAAATCTGCGAAGCATCGGATAGTTTCCGAATTTCAACGACCAAAGCAGCATCGGCAGGAATCGCCTTGCTGGCATTGTTCGGTAGCGTATTCGCATTTCTCAAAAACACAATAAGCAGCACAGAAATACCTATAACACAAAGAATTACGATTGTCAATAAAAACTTCCGTTGCATACTTATATAATTTGCTACAAAAATAGAAAAATAAGCGTGAAGCGGAAACGAAAGTAAAAGATTTTTAGAACTGAAGTGTGATATTTTAGAATATTGGCAACAAATCGATTGAAAAAATTCAAAACGACGGATTATTTTACAAGAGAAAACTTTGTATTCACAAAAAAAAGACTACTTTTGCCCCGAAATTTTTAATAATTAAACAAAAATACAATGGCTGTAAAAATTAGATTAGCAAGACACGGGCGAAAGGCGAGCCCTTTCTATCACATTGTAGCTGCTGATAGCAGAAAGTCACGTGATGGCAAATTTATCGAGAAAATCGGTACGTACAATCCAAAAACCAATCCTGCAACTGTAGAATTGAAATTCGACAGAGCTCTTTATTGGTTGGAAGTTGGTGCAGAAACAACTGACACTGCGCGTTCAATTTTGAAACACGAAGGTGTTTTGTACATGAAACACTTAAAAGGTGGTGTGAAAAAAGGTGCTTTCGATGAAAAAGCATTAGAAGCTAAATTCCAAGCATTCCTTGATGCAAAAGAAAAGAAAGCTGCTGAATACGCATCGAAAGTAAAATCAAATGCAGAATCTTTCGCTAAGAAGAAATTCGAGGAAGAAGTAGAAATCAACAAGCAACGCGAAGCTAAAATCGCTGAGAAAAACGCTGCTTTGGCTGCTGCCGAAGAAGCAAAGAAAGCTGAAGAAGCTGCCGCTGCTGCTGAGGAATCAGCTGAAGCAACCGCTGAGGAAGCTCCTGCTGCCGAAGCTACTGAAACTCCTGCAGAATAAGATTTTTCTTAAACCATTTATAAAAAAGACGTTCAGTAATGAGCGTCTTTTTTTATTCCTAATATTTTTTACTTAATAATTCGGCTTAATGGTCAAAATGAGACCTGAAATCCTTGTAATAAATTGAAATTTATATATTTACAGCATTTTTAAGAAAATGAGTAAAAATCTGCTTTCATTGTGGAGGGAAAAATGTAATCAAGAAAGGGTTACAAGGT
>JAFZOY010000082.1 GCA_017552705.1 Bacteroidales bacterium | reverse complement strand
TGTATTGGATATTTCCATCAAAACCTTTTTAAATGCGCTGGTAATGGTTGGGAAGTGCCCGCAAATGGGACAAAAGGCGGATTTGATGTGCTGAATGATAATCTTCATATCTATGTCGAGATGAAAAACAAGCACAACACGATGAACGCTGCAAGCTCTCAAAAAACATACATCAAAATGCAGGGCAAAATCTTGGAAGACGACAAAGCGACTTGTATGTTGGTGGAAATTATTGCCAAAAAGTCGCAGAATATCAAATGGAATATTAGAGTGGATGGGAATTCACGTTCTCATGATAAAATTAGAAGGGTTTCCATTGACAAATTCTATGAAATTGTTTTTGGGCAAAAAGATGCATTTTTCAAGCTTTGCAAAGTCTTGCCAGACATACTTGACGATGTTATTGCAGAAGATGAATCAGCCAAATTGAAAAATACAGTTTACGACGAATTAGACAAAAAAGATTTCTACAAGAGCCTTTATCTACTTGCATTCCGAACTTACGAAGGATTTGAAAATTTCTAAAAGATGCCGACATTTTTATCTGCAACAAATTTAGCCGACCTTACGGGAACCTCGCTTGCCACGGCTCAAAAGTGGGGCGAGAGTGGGGTATATCCTTACCATAAAAACGAAAAAGGCAAGGACGGTTTCTATATGGAAGATTTAGCAGATGTTGAGCCTGTGCGATTGATGCTTGAAACCAACTGGGATGAAGAATTTCACGTCGCTCCGCTTCGTGACTATACGTCGGTTGAATTATTCGCAGGCGCAGGTGGTTTGGCTTTGGGAATGCACATGGCTGGATTCCGCCACATATTATTAAATGAGGTGGATTCTATGGCTTGTCGGACGCTCAAACGCAATCATCCCGAATGGAATGTGTTGGAAGGCGACATTCGTCAAATAGATTTTACTCCATTAAACGGAAAGGTTGATTTCCTTTCTGGCGGATTTCCTTGTCAAGCCTTTTCCTATGCAGGCAAAAAAGGAGGCTTGAACGACACACGAGGCACTTTGTTTTTTGAATTGGCACGAGCCGTGCGTGAAATTCAACCCAAAGTGTTTATGGCTGAAAACGTAAAGGGGTTGCTTTCCCACGACGAGGGTCGCACATTGGAAGTAATTCGCAACGCCATTGCAGAATTGGGATATACACTGGTAGAACCACGTGTTTTAAAAGCAATAATGTATCAAGTTCCACAGAAACGTGAACGCTTGATTCTTGTTGCAATCAGAAATGACATCGCTCGGAATGTCACATTCAAATGGCCAGACCCTTATAAGCGAGTAATGACACTTCGCGATGCTTTCTATGGTGGCGAACTGTTTGAAAATGATGTTCCCGAGTCGGCAGGGCAACTCTATCCTGCAAAAAAGGCTCGTATTATGGCAATGGTGCCAGAGGGAGGCGATTGGCGCGATTTGCCCGTCGAGGAACAGAAGGACTATATGGGTGGCAGTTTCTATCTCGGTGGTGGAAAAACAGGTATGGCACGCCGTTTGTCAATGGA
>JAFZOY010000081.1 GCA_017552705.1 Bacteroidales bacterium | reverse complement strand
TCAGACGGAACTGGTCGGAATTTGTCTTGTACTTGTGTATTGTATCGCCCTCCTGCTGAATGAATCCGAGTTTAAGTTCGAGCGCGTTGTCGAACGAGATTCGCTGCTGGTCGTCGTAAACCGCCGTAGCCTTGAAGTTAGAGAGCATCGAGTTTGAGCTTGTACCACCCTGATACCAGTTTCCAGATATGTAGCTCTGAGTGAACTGCAACGCCACGTTGCCCGTATATTTCCAAAAGTTAGGCTTCTTTACCAAGGCGTTGTCCTTTCCCACATCGCTCGAAGCGTCGCTGTCAATAAGTTTGCTTACTTTTATGTTACGTTTCTTCACTTCGCCCATGTTTACCTTCACATCCTTCAGTTCGTTTTCTGTTGTTGCGAAGTTATCAGGAAAGTGCATGTATGTGTTAAGCAGATGCTTGTTGGCAAACGCCATCACCTGCGAGTATTTCTCGTTGCCAGAGTCTGAATTAAGCGACATCTGCTGCGTTACGGGCGATTTGTAGAAGGTGTACGGAACAAACATCTTGTATCCGTACGGATTCATTCGTGTGTTGAACGCATCGGCATCACTTCCAGTCCTGAACTTGTAGATTGTACTCGAAAGTGAATCTTGGTAGTTTTTCAGCACCGACTGAATTTGCTCTGAGGCAGAAACGCGTGTTTCCTGAACATTTTGTTCCTCCTGCTCTGTCTGCTGACCGACTTCGTTTTGTGCAAACATCGGCGCGCAAACTGTAAGCATTGTTGCTGAGATAAAAAACAATTTTCTTTTCATGAAAACAAATAAATTACTTTGTGGTGGCAAAGATAATACAAAACCATCGAATCTCAAAAGAGTTATCCTACGAAAATGAAAAGATTATTGTGCAGAATAGACAAGGATTGCCTGCCGTTTTGCCATCCTACTATGCTGATTGTTTGTTAGTTTGTCGAAACTTTTATCTTCTTTTAAACCTAAGTGACTTCCTTCGGGTTTGTTTCGGGATTCCTTCGGGAATGCCATTGTTTTTCAACAATAAGATAGTGGTATTTCCTTTCTAGAAGTTTTTCAAACTTCTGCCGTGAACCTTTTGGAATTATGATTCTTTTCAGATTTTTGCACGAATACTTAAATTCGCAATCTATTTTTGTAACCTCGCGAAGTGAAAATATTGTTTCCAAACTATCGCAGTTTCTAAAAACAGAATGTATGATTTTTATTTTGCGAGGAAAACTGAACTCCTTCAGGTTTGTACATTCAGCGAAGGCATCAGATTCTATATCTTTTACATTGTCTGGAATCTCGATGTGTGTAAGCATTTTTCATCCTTCGAATGCCGATGGCGCGATAGATTCAACATCGTTTGGGATAATTGTGTTTGCACAGCCGCTTATCAGACTGTTGTTTTTCTTACATATAATTGCATTACAGTTGTTTCTCGAATCGTAAAACGGATTTTTTTCGTCTACTGTTATCGATTTAAGCGCAACGCATCCAATAAAATAGTTTCCACAAATATCGACTAAACTGGCTGGTATGTTTATCGAT
>JAFZOY010000080.1 GCA_017552705.1 Bacteroidales bacterium | reverse complement strand
CGTATTTGCCTGCGACATTGACGAGGACTGCCGTAAAACTTATGAGGCGAATTACGGAATCCGTCCCGACCGTGACATAGCACAAGTTGATGCAAAGAAAATACCCTCTTACGATGTTCTTTGCGCAGGTTTCCCGTGTCAGGCGTTTTCAAAGGCAGGCAATCGTTTGGGGTTTCAAGACGAAACGAAAGGAACACTGTTCTTTGATGTGGAGCGGATTATGAAAGAAACACAGCCGAAATATGCGCTGTTGGAAAATGTACGCAACCTCGCATCGCATGACGGCGGCAATACGTGGAAAGTTATCCACGAACATTTGGAAGCCGTTGGCTACAACGTCTTGAAACAGCCCGTAATCTTCAGTCCGCACTATTTAGGGATTCCGCAACATAGGGAACGTGTTTACATCATGTGTGTACGGAAAGATGTCGGCACATTGCCTGATTTCAATTTTATACCAAAGGAACTGCTGCCATGTAAAATTGAGGACATTTTGCAAGACGACTGCGAAATTGAGGATTTGCAAAAATATAAATTGTCCGAAGAGCAGATTTCCTTGATTGATTTGTGGGACGAGTTTATACGAGGTATAAAGGTTGAAAAATTGCCGGGATTCCCCGTTTGGTCGGAATATCTACACTCACCGAATCTGAATGAGGACATGGGTGATTATCCGTCATGGAAAATCAATTTCATCAACAAGAACAACCAACTTTACTTGTCCAACAGGAAATTCCTTGACAAGTGGCTGTTAAAGGCAAGAAAACACCCATTATTTTTTGGGGCTAAGGCAAAATTGGAGTGGCAGGCAGGTCAATACGAACAGCCAAGCCTATGGGACAACATTTTCCAATTTCGCCCGTCGGGTATTCGTGTTAAACCCGGAACGTATTTCCCTGCTTTGGTGGCAATTACGCAGACATCAATTTTGGGTAGCAAAAAGCGTTTCCTAACATTGCGCGAGTGCGCACGCTTGCAGAGTTTCCCTGATACCTTTCAACCAGATATAATTGAAGCACAGGCTTATAAACAATTTGGAAATGCTGTAAATGTAGAAACGGTAAAAATTTTTGCAAAATATATGTTCGGTGACAAAAAAACGCTTAAACAATATGCCGTGCCAACAGATAAAATTCCAACTGTAGATTTTTTACAATTGCAAAAAGAGTTTCCAGAAGAAATTGTACAGAATGAAGAAAATGATGATTTAGATTACACGAAAAATCTGCTAGTATCGTTGGTAAAGAATGATACTATACATTTGTTTCTCGATGGTTCTGCAAATATCTATTATACTGGGCGTAAATTTCCTTCTACGGTAGCCTTGAATAAATTGTACTATTTTATGCCATATCGCAAAGGAAAAGGTATTCGTGATTTGTATTTTATTAAGATTGCCCGTGTCGGTTCAAAACACGAAATTCATCCTGAAGCAAGTGAAAATGATTTGCGGCTCGTTTTTGAAATAGAATTTGTGAAACAATTGTTTGAAGATTATAAACTCGTAGATCTTAAAATATGGAGAACCTTTACAGATACTACATTAAATGAAATTTTAAAAATACGGCAACAAAAAACATCTGACAGATTTATCTAACATATTGCAATTTATTTCGCGAATCCCGTTAAATCGGCTCAAACTGACAAATTTTTGAGCCGATTTTTAATGTTTTTTGAGGCTTAACAAAAAAGGGATGCCGATGACACCCCGTATTATGATTTTTCATAGAACAATCGCCATCAGAACAGCGTGACCAGCATATAGAGCCAGTGGGCGACGAAGGCTGCGACGAGGCCGCCGATGGTGTGCGAAAGGACGGCCTTCGAGGTGAGTTCGCGGTAGCCGAGCGAGTCGAGCATGGCAGTGTGG
>JAFZOY010000079.1 GCA_017552705.1 Bacteroidales bacterium | reverse complement strand
GGATGAGTGGATGGTCTTGATTCGGTTGGCCTTTCTGAGCCGCAATGTATCTCCCTGCTCCATCTTGATTGCATATCTCTCAATTTGGCTGGAAATCTTTGCAATCAGATTAATAGCCTTGGATGAAACTGTGAATGGTGGTCTGTACATAGTGTTATTCCGCTGTTTATACCGACATTTATTCCGACACAAATATACCATTTATTCCGACATCCCCCATAATCCTTATTAGAAAAGAAGAATAGATATGAAATTATTAAAATCTGACATTCGTTCACTCGGATGTTATGCTTACAAAGAGGATGGCAATTGTGTCATTGTGTTTTATGCTGAAAACTGTGCTTTTTGTGTAGAAGACAGGGCAGCCAGAAGTCAAGGTTAAATTGAATTTGACGGAAAAATTTATCGAACCCGCAGTCTCAACACTTTCTTCGAAGCTATCTTTCAGGAAACCAAGCGATAACAAGGCAAGAAAAAACCAGAATCTCCAATTTCTTCTGGAAATTCCGGTTTGGTGCCCAGAACAGGGGCAGAATGTTTGCAATTTTTTGGAGCCGAAAAACGGCTCTCAAAGCGACAAAAGCCGCATTTTGCACTATTCTGACGGGGTTTTGTCGGATTGCATAAAATTGCATGAAAATGCATAAAATTTCCCATAAGTCGGGAAAAAGTCGGGAAAAAGTCGGGAAAAGTCGGGAAAAGTTTCTATCTTTGTTCCAACAATGATTCAGACACATGGCAACAATAAGATTCCGGCTTTCATCAAAAGCCGACAAGTCCACCGGACAATGTGAGGTATTAGTTCGCTTTTTTCATGGTCGCTTTGACCAATACGCGAAAACCAACATTTTTGTTCAACCCCATTTTTGGAACCCCACCGGCGAACGGGTAACCATCCCGCGTGTTCGTGTTATGTCCCCGGAGGCAAAACAACTGACCACCGAATTAACCGACATCAACACCAGGTTACAAAAGGTAAAACAACACATTCAAGAATCGTTCATTGAGGCGGGAGCCGGTAAGGTGCAATTGCCTGGTTCCTGGTTGGCCGATCTCATGCATGAGTATAATTTCCCAAAAGTTGAGGTTTCCCGCGGCATTTTGGATGTCATGGAGGAGTATAACGAAAGCCGCACAACATCCGGCAGTAATCAAAGTCATGCGCGGGTATGTTGGCGGGCATTCCATCGGTTTCTATTATTCAAGGATTATAACCTCAACATGGCGTTAGATGATCTAACCGCGGAGGTAATGGCAGAGTTCCTGGAGTATTTGAGGGATGAACACACCTTTTATGAGGTCACAACGGATGAATCCGGAAAGCGCAAAATAACTTACATCAACGGGGATTTTCAAAAGGCATTCCAGGTGGTTCCGGAATCCAGGCTACCAAAGGAGCGCGGCGAAAACGCCATTTGTGAATTCGTCAAACACTTTCGTTCCTTCTACCTTTGGGCAATAGACCAGGGATTGACCACTAACAACCCTTTCCGACACTTTAGCGCACCTCAACCGTTATATGGCACCCCGTATTACATAACCATTGAGGAAAGAAACAAACTTCTGAATTGTGACCTTTCGGATAACCCCCGATTGGCCGTTCAAAGGGATATTTTCGTATTTCAATGCGTTATTGGTTGCCGCGTGTCTGAT
>JAFZOY010000078.1 GCA_017552705.1 Bacteroidales bacterium | reverse complement strand
GAAGGACATATTATGCATTTTATGATTGCGGAACAGCACAATTATCTGACACACTTATTCTTTCTTCTTCAAAAAAATCTAATGAAATCGGAACAATAAAACTTGTAAGAGGAGTGGGTTTGGTGAATCTGTTTATTGGTGGCGAAGAATATACCTTAATAGAAGGTGAGAAAAAATGAAAAAGTTATCAGTTGTCATTTGTATTTTGTTCTTATGCATATCGTCTTATGCACAAGATTATTATTACTATTTCGATGAAAAAATACCTATCGTCAAAATAGAGGATATGGTGTATTTAAAAATAACAAATGATTTTATTGAACACGAATTTAAAATTTTGGAGAAAAACGGATTCAAAATTCATTATTATGATGAAACAAGAAAAGAGATGATACTTAAAGCAAACAATATGGATTTAAACGAGAAAAATATTTTAATAAAATGTAAAAATATTATTGCAATAAATCCTTTTTATTCAACTATAGATGGTAAATATAAAATAGGTGTCACGGAAACTTTTGTTGTGAAATTAAAATCTAACACAGACTATTCTTTGCTTAATAAACTTATTTTAGAAACAAACACACATATCATTGAACAGGATAAGTGGGATACTAATCGTGTTATCATAGCTGTTGATAAACACTCCAAGGGAAATTCCTTACAAATGGCAAATTATTTTTTTGAATTTGGAATATTTGAGTATAGTGTACCTGATTTTTTTAGTAATCTATCTTTAGAAACAGTAGATGAGTTCTGGAATGAGCAGTGGCCTCTTGAAAATAATGGACAAAATGGAGGTTCTGTTGGAGCAGACATCAATATAGGACCAACTTGGCAAATAACAAAAGGTGATAATGTGAAAATTGCAGTGTTGGATGTAGGTGTGGATTTAACCCATCCGGATTTAATTCATAATTTGTTGCAAGGATATGATGCAACAGGTAACGGGAGCAATGGTGCCCCTACTAATGGCGAATCACATGGAACAGCGTGTGCTGGTATAATTGCAGCTCAAGCAAACAATACAATCGGTATTTCTGGAGTTGCTCCAAATAGTAAAATTATTCCAGTGAGGATGGCACCTGATGAATATAATTATTTTTCGCAGGATATTGTAAATGCCATAAGGTGGTCTTGGCAAAATGGAGCAGACATATTAAGTTTCTCATGGGGAGTAACCCCAAATCCCGATATAACAACAGAAATTAACAATGCATTGACGTATGGCCGCAATGGTTTAGGTTGTGTTATATTGTGTTCCTCGGGGAACGGTCACAATGGCACATTGAATTTCCCCGCTAGTTTGTCTGGAACAATAGCAGTAGGAGCTTCTTCAAATAAAGACTATAGAGAGAGTTATTCAAATTATGGCACAAGATTAGATGTTGTTGCTCCTGGTGGCTATTATAATATTACCACTACAGATTATGTTGGAGATTGGGGATATGATCAAAGTGATTATGTTCATACTTTTTGTGGAACATCTGCCGCTTGTCCTCATGCGGCTGGTGTTGCCGCCCTAATGTTATCTGTGAATCCATGTATGACGTCATCTGATGTACATGAGAAATTATGTAAAAGTTGTATTCATGTAAGAAATTCAAACTATGTATATAATAATTCAGAGTATGGATTATGGAATGAACAAGTTGGATATGGTCGAATAGATGCATATAAAGCTGTTCTACTGTCAATTGAGCCAACCTACCAAGATTGCGTGGAAGTAAACCAAATAACTGATAGTACACATTATGAAAGTATTTGGAGTCCCCACTTTTCTGGTATTTCTGTATCAGGATTAAATCAATATGAAACTTATTATATTAAAATAATCGAAGAAACAAAAACGATAACATTTCCATATGTTGAAAATCCTATAATAAACATTTCTACAAATGGTTTAAGTAACCTTTATAGTGATAACAGTTGCTATAAAATCTCAAATATTACCCATACCTCTGCGGATGTTAAATTATGGAAGTACAAAGTGATCTGTAAAAATAGTGATTATAATCCACACTATATGAATCCATCATATTTAATTAATTTATATGTTCCAGAAGAAAGTCTTTGGGTAAATTATGAGGTTTTTGATGCACTATCATCTATTGTGTATATTACAAATAAATATATTTATAATACAACATATCATCAAACTGCGTTCGAAAAACTTAATATTTCAAATTTTGGAGTAATGGGAAATTCTAATGTGGAATTACGTGCAGGAAATGAAATTATATTTAGTCCAACGACATATATAAAACCATCATCAACTGGTATAGTACACGCAAAAGCAGAACCTTTTGTCTCCTGTGAAAGCAACAGAGAATTACAAAATGAAGCATCTGATTTGTTGGTTAATGAAAGTATGCAAAAAGCATTTTATGAAGATGATATTTCTAAGGATGTCAATAATATAGAAGAAAATATTATTCCTGTTGTATTGTTCCCTAATCCAGCAAAAGACGAAATAATTGTTCAATACAATAAGTCAATGGAAAACCGTGGTATAATTATATCAATTAGTTCCTCTTCGGGGGATTTAATAGATGAAATAAAAACAAATAGTATAGAAACACCTATCAATATTTCTCACTATGCTAATGGATATTATATAGTTAAAGTAAAGGCACCAGACGAAGTATATCGAAAAATATTCATTAAACGATAATGAACGATGAAAAGACATACTATCCTACTTTCTGTTTTATTATTCTGTGTTTTCCATTGCTTGGGCAATTCTGCCGATAGTATTCGAAGGAATACGTTCGGCTTAGAAGTTGGCGGTTTTATGCTATCCCAATCCTATGAAAATAATGTGAAAAGCACGGCGACAAAAGAATTACGTCCAAATATTGATTTTTGGTACGAAAGAACTCTTTGGCGAAATTTAGCAATTGGAATCAGATATGATTTCAAACAATCCGACCCTAATGCAAGATGGTATAAACAACGGATAAGAAACATAAACTGTGTGGCAAACGATAATTCTATTTTTTTATCGTTTGCTTATTCCTTCTGCGCATATAATTTTTTCATAAAACCAATTTTGGCTGTTGGCATCTGCTTTCCTCATTTTACAACTCCAGGGTATGGAGATCATTTAGTTGTAAAACAGAAAGAGCCTATAACTTATCATGGAATTACTCTGGGTTACAATCTAAGAAATTGGGATGTGTTCATTGCATATAACTACGATTCTTATAATTGTCTTGTGGATTTTGATGGTGGAGTCTCGGCTAATTGGATGTTTCCCACAGTTTTTACCCATCGAGTGTTACGGTTAGGAATTAGTTATAAAATCTAAATCTTGAGAAAATTCACATTAAATGATTTATCTTTACGCTCAAACAAAATTCTTTCAAATATGAGAAATATCTTTCGTAAAGCGTTATTTATCAGTATGTTGGCAATCACCATCAGTTATTTGTCGTGTTCGCAGTCGGAAACCAAGCAACCTATTGAAATCACAGGTGATTTTACAATTCCCAATATGCCTAAGTGGGCTGAAAACGCAGTGTTCTACCAAATTTATCCACAATCGTTCTACGATTCCAACGGCGATGGCATTGGTGATTTGCAGGGAATCATCAAAAAACTCGACTATGTGAAAAGTCTCGGTGTGGATGCTATTTGGATAAATCCATTCTTTGAATCGCCCTTTGCCGATGCGGGCTACGATATTTCCGATTACTTTAAAGTAGCCCCACGTTATGGAACCAACAACGATGCGAAACAACTATTTGCCGAGGCCCACAAACGCGGGCTGCACGTGTTGTTTGATTTTGTGGCAAGCTATACTTCCATGGAACACCCGTGGTTCAAAGCTTCCGCCCGTCAGGACACCAACAAATACACCAACTGGTACATTTGGACCGACAATGTGTGGAAAAATCCTCCCGAAGAATATGCTGCTGATTTCATAAAAGGATATGGCACACGTAACGGACTCTATATGAGAAACTTCTATTATTGCCAACCCGCATTGAATTATGGATTTGCCCTACCCGATACGAACTGTGCATGGCAACTCTCGCCCGACCATCCCGATGTGCTGAATCTGAAGGAAGAGATGAAAAATGTGCTTCGTTTTTGGATGGACATGGGCGCAGATGGTTTCCGTGCCGACATGGCTGGCGCATTGACGAAAGATGCGAATGTGGTTGGCAACGAGCAGTTTTTCAATACGCATGTAAACGCCACACAGGAATTTTGGCGCGAAATCCGTCAACTTCTCGAAGAGGAATACCCTGACGCTCTGATGGTTGCGGAATGGTCGTATCCTAAAGATGCTCTCAACAATTGTTTCCACGTTGACTTTTTCCATTGGTTCAACGGCTACAATGATTTGTTTCAAAAGGAAAGCTGGCGGATTATGAATGGTTTTTCCGAAGGAAACAGCTTTTTCGATGTTGAAGGTAAGGGCAACATCAGCGATTTTCTTGCCAATTATATGGAACAATACACTGCCACGAAAGAAAATGGCTATATCTGCCTACCTCTCGGAAACCATGACAATGCAAGGTTATGCAACAACCGAAGCGACAAGGATATGGAAATCATATTCGCATTTGGGTTCACTATGCCAGGCATTCCATTTATATATTACGGAAACGAAATAGGTATGAAACAACTGCCTGCAAGTTGGCCTCAAATAGAGGGAGCCTATAAACCACGTAATGGTGCACGAACGCCAATGCAATGGTCATCGGGAAAAAATCTAGGATTTTCATCGGCTGCAAAGGATAAATTATATCTTCCTGTTGATACCGCACAAAATGCGCCCACGGTTGCCGAGGCTGAACAGGACCCAAATTCATTGTTGAACAAGACACGGAAATTTATAGAACTCCGCCATTCGGAACCAGCTTTGGCAAACTATGCGGAATTTGTACCATTGTTTGCGGAACCAAACACATACCCATTTATCTATGCTCGTGCCAACGGGCACGACAAAGTGTTGGTAATGCTCAATCCATCTGGTTCGGAAGCCACCGCTTCGTTCGACATCAATACGCAGTTCAGTTCCACCAAGTTGCTCGCCGGCGATTCTTTTGAAATCAAACACGAAGGAACCACCGTTTCCGTTGCTATGCCAGCACAATCGTATGCAATTATTAAACTGATAGAATAATTGCATGATAGCGATTGTACAATAAGTTTAAGGCGAATTAGTTTTCGGAACTTTTCTTTTCGCGTTTGCGTTCGTTTTCGTCAAGGATAATCTTACGCAAGCGGAGCGATTTCGGTGTTACTTCCAAATATTCGTCTTTGCGGATGTATTCCATACATTCCTCAAGCGACATTTTTTTCGCTGGAGCAATTGCCACTTTATCGTCGGAACCAGAAGCACGCATGTTGGTGAGTTTCTTGCTCTTGCATACGTTAATCACCAAATCGTTTTCGCGTACATGTTCGCCGATAACCTGACCAGCATACACTTCATCGCCTGGTTCAATGAAGAAGATACCGCGATCCTGCAATTTGTCGATAGCGTAGGCATACGATTGACCTGTTTCCATGGCAATCAGCGCGCCGTTGTTTTTGTTCGGCATTTCGCCTTTCCAAGGCTCAAAGCCTGTGAAAATGTGCGAAATCACAGCCTCGCCTTCGGTTGCGGTAAGCATACTGCTCGTCAAACCAATCAAACCACGTGACGGAATCGAGAATTCTAGATGAACACGATCGTTTTTCGAGGTCATGTTTTTCATTTCACCTTTACGTTGTGTCATCAATTCAATCACTTTTCCAGAAAGGCGTTCAGGAACATGCACGGTAACTTGTTCCATAGGTTCGCATTTCTTACCGTCAATTTCTTTTATAATAACTTGTGGCTGACCGATTTGCATTTCGTATCCTTCACGACGCATTGTTTCAATCAACACCGACAAGTGCATAATTCCACGTCCGAATACGTTGAACGAATCAGCAGAGCCAGTTTCTTCGATACGGAGCGCAAGGTTTTTCTCCAATTCCTTGTACAAACGTTCGCGTAAGTGACGGGAAGTCACAAATTTACCTTCTTTACCAAAGAACGGTGAATCATTGTTTGTAAACACCATCGACATGGTTGGCTCGTCAATTGTGATTGGCGGCAAAGCCTCCGGATTTTCAAAATCGGCAACTGTGTCACCAATTTCAAAACCTTCCAATCCGACGATTGCACAGATTTCGCCACATTGAACCTCGGTTTTTATTTTTTCTTTGCCAAGTCCTTCGAATGTGTAAAGTTCCTTGATTTTAGATTTTACAATTGAGCCGTCGCGTTTCACAAGCGAAACATTTTGTCCGCCGATGAGCGTTCCACGAGCGATTCTTCCCACAGCAATTCGTCCGATATACGAAGAATAGTCGAGCGAAGTGATTCGCATCTGCGTCGTTCCTTCCACGATTTTCGGTGCTGGGATTACTTCCAATATTGTGTCCAACAAATATGAAAAATCGTTTGTCGGAGTTTTCCAGTCTGGTCCCATCCAACCTTGTTTTGATGAACCATATACTGTTTTGAAATCAAGTTGGTCCTCGCTTGCGTTGAGATTACACATCAAGTCGAACACAGCCTCGTTTGCGCCTTCAGGGTCGCAGTTCGGTTTATCGACTTTGTTAACAACAACGATAGGTTTCAGGTTCATTTCAATAGCCTTTTCAAGCACAAAACGCGTTTGTGGCATAGGGCCTTCAAATGCATCAACCAATAGCAGACATCCATCCGCCATATTCAGCACACGTTCTACCTCTCCACCAAAATCAGAGTGTCCCGGAGTATCGATAATGTTGATTTTCACACCCTTATAACGAACCGAAACGTTTTTCGACAAAATTGTAATACCTCGTTCACGTTCGAGGTCGTTGTTGTCGAGGATTAAATCTCCAGTTTCTTCGTTTTCGCGAAATGTCTTAACGTGATGTAAAATTCTGTCAACCAAGGTCGTTTTTCCGTGGTCAACGTGTGCGATAATCGCAATATTTCTAATGTCCTGCATTGTTGTTTATTTTGGCGGCAAATTTCGTTGATTTTTTGACTTTTACAACACCTAACGCAAAAAAGATATTTCTTGTACACCAAAGATTCTACACACCAATCTTTAAATGAATTTTATTCATGTCCGCATTCCCGATGTATCAAATTCTCAAATTTATCCACAACATTCGCTATGTGATAATCTTGAAGATTTTCTATTCGCAAAGATGTTGAATAATCACCATTAAGAAAATCATCGATTTGTTTCGTGTCAGGATTTTGAGGATTAATGTCCAATATCGGTCTGCCAACTATACCATAATCAATCAATTTACTTGGCAACTGATTAGGACTATCTACATTTCTTATATTTACGAGAAAATCCATAGTTTTTAAGACCTCGATTAATTCTTTTCGTGGAATTGTGTTTTTCACAATCAACTTTCCTTGCAATCTATTAGCATAATCTGAAAGCAACGCATCAAAACGGGTATACACATAAAATCGAAAATCTTGTTTAAGTGAACACAAATAGTCAAGAAAAAGTCGTGGATTCCGAATATCAGCATAAAACATTCCCGCAAATGCAAACGTAGGAACATCATTATTCCTCTGTTCCTGCCTAACAGTTTTTATATCAAAATCAAACCCTTGCGGAATCACACGTATTTTATCTCTATATTCTGGATAATAGGCTGTTTTGGCATTTTCTATTGGAACAGTAATGAAATCACATGCCTCACAAAACATTCGCTCATACTTTGCAAAACACTTCAAATGTTCTTTCGTCAAACCATTTTTCATAAAGGGATCACCGCAATCAGCGATCCAAACAGAGGGGAAATGCTGAGGATTCCTCTTTTTTGCCCGAGCACATCCCCAATGAATATGATGAGGCGCAGCAATTGAAATCAGCGCATCGTATTGATTATCTTTTTCAATAATCTCAGAAATACGAAAATAAAACTCAAAAAGAGGATATTCCAATCTTCGAAATAGTTTAGACAGTACTTTGTCGAAAATCGTACGACGACCACTACCATCACTATTATTAGGAAAAACTTCCCATCGAATGGGAATCTTTTTCACTTTGACGTTATATTGCCGCTGATAATCTGAGTAATCATATTCTCCTAAAACTGCATATACCGTCACATCATGTCCTCGACGAGCCAACTCATTCACTAACTCTGTACTCCGAATAGCACGTGGAGTTTGAATCGGGAAAATATGTTGTGTTATAACGAGTATTTTCACTTCTTTCCTAATTTTTCCTTTAGGAACCGAGCGGTATATGATTCTTTACAAGAAAGCAAATCTTCAGGTCTTCCTGCAAAAACCACATTCCCACCTGCTTCACCGCCTTCTGGTCCCATATCTATAATCCAATCTGCACATTTAATCACATCAAGATTGTGCTCAATCACAACCACCGAATGTCCACAGGCAATCAGTCGGTTAAACGAATCCATCAGTTTCTTAATATCATGGAAATGCAAGCCTGTCGTTGGCTCATCGAATATAAACATACATTTCTCGTGGGAGCCTTTTCCAATAAATGTAGCCAATTTTATACGCTGCAATTCACCTCCCGAAAATGTACTCGATGACTGTCCCAATGAAACATATCCCAACCCGACGTCTTGCAACGGTTGAAGTTTCTTTGCTATGGTTTGTGGCAATGTCGCAGAGTCTTCCTTGAAAAATGTAACGGCCTCATCTACAGACATATTCAATATATCCGAGATTGAGTTCCCTCTATACAATATTTCCAAGATTTCGCTTTTGTAACGTTTTCCCTGACACGCCTCACACACAAGTTCCACATCGGCCATAAACTGCATTTCAACCTTGACAACGCCCTCTCCACGACATTCCTCGCATCGTCCGCCATCGGTGTTAAATGAGAAAAATGCAGGCTTATATCCTTGCAACTGTGCCGATTTCTGACTTGCAAACAATGCTCTAATGTCATCGAATGCTTTTGTATATGTAACTGGATTAGAACGAGTTGACTTTCCTATCGGATTTTGATCGACAAATTCCACCGCACTCAACGTAGAATAGCCATCAATGCCGTCGCATTCGCCCATAGCAATTCCCGTTTCTCCCAAGACTTGTTGCAATCCAGGATACAATATCTTGTCTATCAACGACGATTTTCCTGAACCAGAAACGCCCGTAACCACAGTAAAAACGCCCAACGGAATCTGCACCGTAATGTCTTTCAGATTGTTTTCCCGAGCTCCGGAAATAGTAATACATTGTTTCCATGCCCGTCGTAACGCCGGCACTTCTATACATTTCCGTCCCGTTAGATAATCAGCAGTTAATGTTTGTCCATGCTCCAACAATTCTTTCATTGAACCTTGGAACACTACGTTTCCACCATTCACACCGGCATTTGGACCTATATCAATAATATCGTCGGCGGCACGCATCATTTCTTCGTCGTGTTCAACAACCACCACCGTGTTACCAATTTCCTGTAACTGTTTTAACACGTGTATCAACTTCTGGGTATCACGGGGATGAAGGCCGATACTCGGTTCATCGAGTATATACAACGAACCAACCAAACTACTGCTGAGCGATGTTGCCAAATTGATTCGCTGCGACTCTCCGCCCGACAACGTATTCGAAAGTCGATTCAAGGTTAAATATCCCAAACCAACATCATTGAGTGTGCGAAGCCGCACCGTAATTTCCGTCAAGATGCGTTCGGCGACGGTTTTGTCGTACTCCGACAGCTGAATAGACTCAAAAAACGGCAACAACCACGAAATTGGCTGATCAACCAATTCAAGTATTGTTTTTCCCGCCACTTTCACATAACTCGCCTCTTTCTTCAATCGGGAACCATGACACTCCGTACAAGTGGTTTTTCCTCGGTAACGCGACATCAGCACGCGATATTGAATCTTGTACATATTGTGTTCCACCATATCGAAAAAGTCATTGATACCACTAAAATACGGTGTTCCTTCCCACAACATGTTTTTCTGCTGTTCCGTCAACTGGTTATAGGGCTTATGTATTGGGAAATTGCATTTCCCTGCATTCATCACCACAGCTTGCTTCCACTCGCCCATTTTATCGGTTCGCCAACACGCGACTGCATTGTCCCAAACCGATAGTTTTTTGTCGGGAATAACCTTATTCGGGTCGATGCCGACAATTTTTCCGAAACCTTCGCATTTCGGACAAGCGCCAAGCGGACTATTGAAATTGAACATGAACACAGAAGGTTCCTCGAACGTGATACCATCTGCCTCAAAGCGGGTTGAAAATTCATGGGGGTCAAAACCATGTTCCGATTCCACCCACACGCAACACGTTTCGTCGCCTTCTTGAAATGCTGTCTGCACAGAATCGGCAAGTCGTCCAGCCATAGATTCCTCGGCGACAAACCTGTCGATCAAGATTGACACTGATTTGTTGCCAACCTTTGCCTCTTCAAAATCAGAAATTCTAACAACCTCCCCTTCAACAAACAATCTATTAAACCCGTCTTTTTCAAGAAGTTGCACTTTCTTTTCGTACGAGAGTGTTCCCAAAACCAACGGAGCTGTCAAATAACAGCGTTTTCCCGCAACTGAGAGTATATAATCAACCACATCCTGCACAGAATGACGTTTGACTTCACAACCCGAAACTGGAGATATTGTTTTTCCGATTCGAGCATACAACAACTTGATATAATCATAGATTTCGGTTGATGTACCAACAGTTGAACGGGGATTCACCGCATTCACTTTCTGCTCAATGGCAATTGCAGGAGGAATTCCCGTAATTGAATCAACCTCAGGCTTTTGAATTTTCCCCAAAAACTGACGGGCATACGAGGAAAGGCTTTCGACATAGCGACGTTGCCCTTCGGCATAAATAGTGTCGAACGCCAACGACGATTTTCCCGATCCTGAAACGCCTGTAACCACCACAAAATCGCCTCTGCTAATCGTTACATCTATTTTTTTCAGATTATGGACCGACGCCCCTTTTACCTCTATGTTCTGAGTTTCCATTCCACAAAAATTCAACTGCAAAAATAATTTATTATTTGTTTATTCTTGTTTTACAAAGGAATTTTATATATTTGTGACTGAAATCAATAAAATTTTTGCCTATAGGAAATATTTACTTTTCAAAATAACTGATGTATCATTAAAATACTATTGTTATGAAAAGTATGTTTTCCGACCAAGAATTAGTTGTTGCATTCTGCAATGGCGACAATTCAGCAATTGACATTCTGTTAACTCGTTACCACAGTAAAGTGCTGGGGTATATCCGTCATTTGGTACGTAACAAGGAACTTGCCGAAGATATTTGCCAAGAAACGTTTATGAAAGTCATCAATTCGCTGAAACGCGATGTGTATCACGACGATGGCCATTTTTCCGCATGGCTGTTCCGTATTGCGCACAATCTTATTATAGACCACTTCAGAAAAGAGAGCAAGCTCCAAACTGTTTCGAACGAAAATGGCGAGATTGATTTGTTCAACAACGCAAAATATTCCGACGCAACCATAGAAACACAGTTCGTTAAGAATCAGATTTCTAACGACTTAAAAGAATTGATCCACGAATTGCCCGAAGAACAACGGAATACGGTGCTTATGCGACTCAATTTAGACATGAGTTTCAAGGAAATTGCAGAAATACAAGGAATTAGCATAAATACCGCTTTGGGTAGAATGCGTTACGCCATCCTGAACTTACGAAAAATGATTGAGGAACGAAACCTCACTATGACATACTAAAAGCAAAGACGGCTTTTGCCGTCTTTACTTTATTTATTTTGTACTTGTTTCGTTCAACAATGCGTAAGAAATAACCTCGGAAACTTCGTTCACATACTTAAAGGTAACACCCTTCAAGTATTTTTCCCCGATTTCATCAATATCCTTCTCGTTTTGCGAGCATAGTATAATTTCCTGAATACCAGCACGTTTTGCCGCCAATATTTTTTCTTTTATACCTCCTACAGGCAACACCTTTCCACGAAGAGTGATTTCGCCCGTCATAGCAATGCGTTTACGTACTTTTTTACGTGTGAGCGCACTCACAATCGATGTCGCCATCGTTATACCCGCCGACGGGCCATCCTTAGGTATTGCCCCTTCCGGCACGTGCAGATGTATATTCGTATTGTCGAAATCAAAAGAATCCAAACCAAACTGAACAGCGTGTGACTTAACGTATTCCAATGCGATAGTAGCGGATTCCTTCATCACATTGCCAAGATTTCCTGTCAATGTCAAGGCTCCTTTTCCTTTGCTATAGCTTGTCTCTATATACAAAATCTCACCGCCAACGGCAGTCCACGCAAGGCCCGTAACAACTCCCGCAAAATCATTTCCCTCATAAATTTCAGAATAGAAATCGGGCTTGCCCAATATGCTCTTAATATCGTCAACCGAAACTTTTGAAGAAAATTCCTCGCCACGGACAACCTTTTGCGCATATCCACGCACTACCTCGGCTATTTTCTTATCCAAACCACGTACGCCCGATTCCCGAGTATGGTTCACTATAATATACTCGATGGTTTTTGTTGGGAATGTCAATGCCTTTTCATCCAAACCATTATTTTTCAATTGGTTAGGTATTAAATGACGTTTCGCGATTTCTATTTTTTCCTCTGCTATATAGCCCGAAATATCTATCATTTCCATTCTATCGCGAAGTGCGGGACTAATGGTGTCGATATTATTTGCAGTAGCTATAAACATTACTTTCGACAGATCAAAATCAAGTTCCAGATAATTATCATAGAACGTGCTATTTTGTTCTGGGTCAAGAACTTCGAGCAGAGCAGATTCAGGATCTCCATGAACATCACGACCGACCTTGTCAATCTCGTCGAGCACAAACACGGGATTAGCCGTTTTCACTTTCTTTAGATTCTGAATAATCCGTCCCGGCATCGCCCCGATATAGGTTTTTCTATGTCCACGAATCTCCGATTCATCATGCAATCCGCCAAGCGACATTCTGCAATATTTACGGTTCAACGCTGCAGCTATCGATTTGCCAAGCGAAGTTTTTCCAACACCCGGAGGGCCATACAGACAGAGAATTGGTGACTTCATGTCGTTTTTCAGTTTCAACACAGCCAAATGCTCCAAAATACGTTTCTTAACCTTGTCGAGACCATAATGGTCGTGGTTAAGAACTTTTTCCGCATGTTTCAAATCAAAATTGTCCTCGGAATATTCATTCCACGGCAAATCAAGCATTGTCTGTACATACGAATACTGTACAGGATAATCGGGGGAATGTACACCGATTCTATTCAATTTCGACAATTCTTTTTCAAACCGCTCCGCAATTTCAGCCGACCATTTTTTCTCTTTTGCCCGTTCACGAAGTTTTTCTATTTCCTCGTCTATTGATTCTTCGCCCAATTCATTCTGGATCTGCTTCATCTGCTGATGCAGAAAATAATCGCGTTGCTGCTGGTCAATATCCTGACGGGTTTTATTCAGGATATCACTCTTTATTTCAAGGATTTGCAACTGTTGCTGCAACAATTGCATAAGCATTACCGCACGCGATTTTAGGTCGTCCATATCGAGGAGCGCAATCTTCTTATCGATTGGCGCATCAACGTTCGACGACATAAAGTTCACGATAAACGTGGAATTCGAAATGTTTTTTATGGCAAACAATGATTCCTTCGGAACTTGCGACGACATTTTCACCACTTTCAGCGACATTTCCTTAATATTCGAAATTATCGCATCGTATTCCTTGTCACGCACAGGATTCATATCGGTTCTGCGAACCACGTTGCACAGCATATATGGTTCATGCTGAATCTGCTCCACAATGGCAATACGCGAAATTCCCTGAAGAATCACCATAGTATTGCCATCGGGCATTTCAAGGATTTTCAGGATTTGCGCCACAGTACCAACCGAAAACAAATCGGCAAGCACAGGCTTTTCAACCTGTGGATTACGCTGGGTAGCTGTTCCAATTATACGGGTATTTTTATTGTAATCGCGAATCAACCGAATGGATTGTTCCCGTCCCACTGTAATAGGCATTACCACGCCAGGAAACAATATGGCGTTTTTCAACGGCAGGATAGGCAGCACATCAGGAACATCAACATTACGAACAGGTTGAATATCCTCATCTGTCACTATCGGAATTATTTCAGCATTTCTTTCTATCGAGTCTAATAAAAAATCAGCAATATCTTTCTTATTCGAATTTGCCATACAAGTCAATTTGTCAGTTAAAAAGTCTTTTTCTACCGAAAAAGCAGTTATTCAAACCGTATGCCATCAATTAAAATAGCCTATTTTGACGAGTTTCCTCAAAAATTTTAGTCAAAATGTCAGCCTCAACCTTGTTGAATTCTTTATGACGACGGGCATACACTCGTGCCGCAGTTTCGCACGCTTTATCCAAACGATATTCCTCCATACCCTGTGAACCGCCACGGGTGAACGAAGGAACAAAATTTCGTGGAAATCCAGCCCCGTAGATTGTGGCACACACACCCACAACAGTTGCGGTGTTGAACATTGTATTGATAGCCGACTTTGAATGGTCGCCCATCATCAATCCACAAAATTGCAGACCAGAACGTTCGAATTTTCCAACAGCATAGTTCCAAATCTTGATTTCCGAGTAATCGTTTTTCAAATTTGAATTATTGGTATCGGCACCTAAATTGCACCACTCGCCAAGCACGGCATTTCCCAAGTAGCCATCGTGCCCCTTGTTTGAATAACCCATAATGACGGAATTCTGTACTTCACCGCCAACCTTTGAAAATGGACCAATCGTTGTCCCTTCATATATTTTGGCAGACATTTTCACTATGGCATGTTCGTTCATCGCAAATGGTGCTCGGATAACAGCATTTTCCCATATTTCCGCATCTTTTCCAATATATACCTTACCTTCCGAAGCATTGATGATAGCGAAATTCACCTTGGCGCCTTCCTCCACAAACACATTTTCGGGACAAAGCACACGATTTGTCTCATTCAGTTTTTGCGATACTCTGCCTGCTGTAACCAATTCAAAATCAGCATTTATTTCATCAGGATTGAATTGAAAAATATGCCAAATCCGTTCCAAGCACTTGCATGTTCCCGAAAACGGTACAGTAGTAAGTTGTGCGACATCGTCTTCATGCTCCAGATTTGCCGCACGGGCAGCTATCCACACATTTTCAGCCTGCAACACAGAATTTTCTGGTAAAGCCTCCACTGCGGCAACAATTTCAGCCGTCGGGAACACCGAACTATTGATATACACATTGTCGTCGGTTTGTTGCAAGGAATATTTAACTTGCAGATAGTCAGCAGTTTTAAACGAACAAGTTGTATGCAACCAACGGTTCCATTTCTCAGTTATTGTAACAATTCCACAACGGATTTCAGAAACTGGACGAGTAAACGTGAACGGTTTCAACGCTTCGCGGACACTCGTATCGAAAAGTACATAGTTTTTCATTGTGCTTCAATTTGAATGTCAAAAATACATTATTCTTCCAAAAGAAGAATCATTTTCAGGGCACAAATTGTGACCTGAAATGTCCCCTATTTTTTACACGTATATTGTGTAAATGCAATTGTGGTTTCTTCCTTGTAGGTTTTCGAAACAGGAATTACTTTTATTGGTTGAACGTCAAGTTCAATTATCAGTCCATCCTGTCCTTTACGGAGTGCCACAGCATGATCGAAATTAACCATAAACGAGCGGTGGCAGCGGAACAAGGTTGTATTCTTTAAGTCTTCGGCAAGATGTTTCAAGGAATTCCGAAGTAGGAAATCAGAGATTTTTCCTTGATTCTGGTATTTTATAATCACATAATTATCGGCTGCCTCAATCCAAATCACATGTTCGGATTTTACCGAAAAGCGTGTCTCGCCCTTCTCGTCGCTGAACTGAATCACCGATGGTTGATCGATTGATACCATCGGCGGTGTGTCCTGATACTGTTTCTGCAAAGCATCCAAATCTTTTTTCTTTTTGGTTAATGCCAAATACAGCCACGACAGCATTGTGGGAATCAGCAAAACAAGCAAAATTGTGTAGAACGCACTCCAAAAGAAATCAACAATTTGCGAGCCATCTTGTATTTGAGCCGTTTCGGGCATAAGGAACTTCACAATCAGCGTGTAGATAATCGCCATCGCCGATACTTCAGTAAAGATCCAAACCGCATACACCCAATAGAACATTCGATGGCGCTTAGCATAATAATAAAACAGTATTCGGCTTATCACTGTAACCACAAAGCCAACAAGCACCGCCCCACACGACCATAGGAAATACTCCAATGTTTGCACATTGTTTCCCCACGTCTCGGAAGTGAATGGTTTATATATATTGATGAACAACAAAGCGAAAATCGTCGAGAACAGAACTTGACTCGCAATACCCGATTTTTGTTTTAAGTAATCAGGGATTTCTTTTTGTTGTTGAAATTCAATTAGTCTCATAGTATAATTTGTGCAAATATACAAAATTGGGAGTATTGGGCAAAAGCGTATATAAAAAAGAGCTACATTTGTTCGGTTCGTTTGAGAAATAAATTGTATTTTGCACACGAATAATTACATAGTTAATAGACTCACGTTCAGATAAATACGCAGAGATTCACATTCTAAAGAGAAATGATACATATCACTATGAAGAAATATTTTTTCACAATAACACTCATTTTCGTAACAGCATTATATACATCGAGTTGCACGGATTTATTCGGCGGTTTTTTCGAGGATGACGAAGCAGTTCTGCAAAAAGATATTGACAAATATTTCACCCAAGAGCAGCAGGACAAGGCTAACACGGCCAAAGACGCCTCGTACATAACCAAAGAAGAGAAAAAAGTGATTTTTTACTGTAACCTTGCCCGACTTGACGGCAAAGCATATATGAATGCGATGTTGGGCGATTTGCAAAATTCCGATGATTATTATGTGAGATCGCTGGTTGAAACACTCGACACCATCAAAGACCTACCAATGCTGTATCCCAATGAACAACTATGCAAAGCGGCCGAGGCACACGCCAACGACATGGGAGCCACAGGAGACTTCACGCACGACTCATCCGACGGTACGCCATACAATAAACGGATTGCAAAATATTACAAGGGGAAATACACCAGCGAAAACCTTGCCGGGGGTTCCAACGAAGCCTATTTTATTGTAAATCTTCTGCTTATTGACCAATACACGCCATCGTATGGACATCGGAAAAACATATTATCAAAAAAATTCAGTCGAATTGGCGTCGCTATTAGAGACCATGCATTCTACACGTATATATGTGTGCAGGATTTTTCGGACGATGCCGGAGACAAGAAGTAAAAAAAAAGAGACACCACATCAGTGGCATCTCCCCTATCAACAAAAATAATAAAAGTTACATCAACACCGACAAGAATCGGGCGCGTGCACCATTTTTAGTTCGTACCGCATGGGAAATCGACGAATTGAAAAACACACTGTCGCCTTCACGCAATTCCACTTTTTCGTTTTTGAAATGAACCTCCATAGTTCCGTCAATCACATAAAGGAACTCCTGTCCCTCGTGTGAACTGAACTGGACATTTTCGTCACTTGCATCGGCGGTTACAATAAAAATATTCGCTTTCTTGCCGATAAAATCAGACGCAAGTGCTTGATATTTATATCGTTTGTGGCGTTCCACACTCACACCCTCACCCTTACGGGTAACCGTGTAGTTTTGTTCAGTGGGACTTTCGCCGGTCAGCAACAACTTGACATCCACATTATATAGAGCTGCTATTTTCAAGATTGAACTCACAGGAATATCAATCTGCCCTGATTCAAAATCTTGATATTCATATTTATTGATGCCCAGCAACTTGGCAGCCTCTTCCGCAGAATATCCGCATGTCTCACGTGCAGCAACAATTCTTTCTGCTATTTCTTCAGTCTGTTCTCTCATACCTATATAATTTTAAATTTGTAATCCTCCACATATTGGAATCACCTGTCCCGTAACGTAACTTGCCAAATCAGAAGCCAAAAATACGCACACTTTGGCAACCTCATCGACAGTTCCCGCACGATGCATCGGAATCCGCTTTTTCCATTCCTCAAGCACATACTCAGGCAATTGGGCGGTCATATCCGTCATGATAAATCCCGGAGCAACCGCATTACAACGGATATTGCGAACGCCAAGTTCTTTTGCTATCGATTTTGTGAAACCAATTATTCCCGCTTTCGACGCAGAATAATTTGCCTGATTGGCATTACCTGCAATACCGACAATAGAACTCAAACTAATTATACTCCCTGCACCTTGTTTCCACATAACAGGCTGAACTGCCTTGGTCATAGAGAAAACCGATTTCAGATTGACCTGTATCACAGCATCCCATTGCTCTTCGGTCATGCGTTTCAAAGCAGAATCGCGGGTAATACCAGCATTATTCACTAAGATATCGATTTTACCGAAGTCGGCGACTACTTGATTCACAAGTTCCTGAGCATCGGAAAACTGAGCAGCATTAGACGCATAGCCTTTAACCTTACAGCCATACTTTGCCAGTTCAGTTTCAACCTCAACCATCGCATCGGTCCGCTCTAAGTCGGAAAACGCCACATCGCAGCCCTCAGCCGCAAACATCGTGGCGATTGCCTTTCCAATACCTCGATTCGCCCCTGTGATAAGTGCAGTTTTATTTTGTAACAAATTCATACATTTGAGTTTACATTACACAAAATCAAATGCAGCATTGAAAATTTTTATCGCTTTGCAACACTGCATCTACAAAGATAAAAATTTTCGGACAAAAAACACTTTATTCAAGCAGAATCTTCGGGAAATCCAACTATTTCACATCGGCTTCGTTATAGCCCAATATATTGAACATATCTTCCGCCGATTGTTCTTCACGATAGACATAATCCTTGAAATTACCCGTTTCGTCGCGGTCGATTACAATATATTTCGGCGATGGTATCAAACAATGTTTTATGCCACCATATCCGCTGATTGAATCTTGATACGCCCCCGTGTGGAAAAATCCGATATACAAAGGCTCTTTTTCCTTCTCCGAATACGACGGCAGCATAACTTCCTGATTCAAATCTTCGGAATTATAATAGTCGGAATGGTCGCAGCTGATGCCACCAATATTCACGCGCTTGTATTCATTCTGCCACTTGTTGACCGGCAGCAAAATGAACTTCTCGTGAATGCCCCATGCGTCGGGAATCGTGTTCATCAAACTGTTATTGATAATATACCAACACTCCGTGTCGTTTTGCTGTTTCTGTTCGAGCACCTGGAAAATTATCGCACCGCTTTCGCCCACCGTATATTTTCCAAATTCGGTATAAATATTCGGATCTTCGATTTTTTCCTTTGCGCAAGATTCTTTTATATTTTTTATGATTTCGCCGATAATGTAATCGTAATCATATTCAAAACCCAGATGGTTTCGGATAGGAAGTCCGCCTCCCAAATCGAGCGAATCGAGCGTATCGCATTGTTTCTTCAAGTCGATATACACTTTCAGCGCCTTCTGGAACTCGCCCCAATAATACAAACTATCCTTTATACCCGAATCCACAAAGAAATGGAGCATTTTCAGCTCAAGATTTTTCTTTGTTTTCAATCGTTTATAAAAATGAAGAATTTCGTTTGGACGGATGCCAAGCCGCGACGTATAATATGCCGACTGCGATTCCTCGTTGATTGCCATACGGATGCCGACTTTCAACTTTTTACGTCCCATAACTTTTTCCAAACGGTCGAGTTCCTCGGTACTATCGAGGATGGTGATTGTATTATGGAAACCTAAATTCCTCAGCAACACAATTTTACGAAGATAATCCTCGGTTTTGTAACCATTATGGATTACCACCAAATGTTTGTCAACTTTTTTCGCCTGATACAGTTTGATTATCAAATCTATATCGAACGACGAGGATGTCTCCAGATTTACATTGTGTTTAAGTGCCTCGTTTATAACATGATAGAAGTGGTTGCACTTTGTGCAATAGCAATATTCATACGAACCTTTATAGTTGTAGTATTTAATTGCTTTATTAAATAAATTTCGGGCTTTACGAATCTGTTCGCCAATTTTCGGAAGATAAATAAACCGAAACGGCGTACCGTATTTATCGATTAAATATTTGAGAGAAACTCCTTGAAAAGTCAAGAATCCGTCACGAAGATCGAAGCCTTCCTGAGGGAAATAGAAACTTTGTTCTATCAAATCAAAATACGTGTTCTTCATCGTTTTCTGTCAATCATAAAATATCCCTTATTTTTTTGCAAATAAAATGAAAATCTACGATTTATTTTCATTTGACTCTGCAATTTTTGCATACAAGAATGAATCTCTCAAAATTCCGTCGATAAGAAAGTTTTTTCGTAGCCTTCCCTCGCACGTAAAGTCCAGTGATTCAAAAAGTTGCACTGAGGCATTGTTTTCAGTGCAGATTTGTGCCTCTATTCGTACGTAACCCATTGCGAACAAACAGGTTAGCGCATATTTCAGCATAGATTCCCCGTACCCTTTGTGCTGAAACTGTTCCAACACAACTATAGTGATTGATGCGGTTTTATGTTTTTCGACCAAATGTGCCGAAACAAAACCCACAAAATCAGATTGTTCATACGCGCGCCACGAGATTCGCTCCAACGACTCCACCCATTGCCGCAGCCATTGATTTTCAACCGAATCACAGTATTCGAGGTCGGTGAAATGCAACAAATTCCTCTCCGAAAAAATGTGCAGCAAATCAGGAAAAACCGTATGAAATTCAGTTATTTGCACAGCTACCACCGATTACATTCAACCACGGCCAAATTTTTAGGCACGCCATTATCTATCTCAAATTCTATCATAGTACGAACCTGATGGAATCCCGTTTTACCAATTGCACCAGGATTCATGTGGAGAAGTCCCAGTTTTTTATCATTCATCACCTTTAAAATGTGCGAATGTCCACTCACGAACAATTGCGGTCTCTCCTTCAATATCTCCATCCGAACTGTGGGATCATAGCGTCCAGGATAGCCGCCGATATGCGTCATCATTACTTTTAGTCCTTCGCATTCAAATTGAGCGATTTTGGGGACACGGATTCTCACATCCTGCCCGTCGATATTGCCCCACACCGCCCGAACGGGTTTTATTTCCTGTAATTTTTCGAGCAACGCCAACGAGCCGATATCGCCTGCATGCCAGATTTCATCGGCACGTTCCGCATGTGCTATCATCGTTGCATCTATATAATTATGCGTATCGGAAATAAGCAGGATTCGTTTCATTATTTTAATTTGTAACTGACAAAAGCAAACGAAGAACTATCTGGCGACCAACTATTTACATTGATTGTGCCTTGTCCGCCGAATAATTTCACTAAGGTTTTGTATTCACCGCCTTCGGGCGACATCATACGGATTTCCACGTTTTTGTTTGCTGGATGGTCGCTAGGATTGATGTCATTTTTATTGTACGAAATATACACCACGTGTTTTCCATCAGGCGAAACGTGTGCAAACCAACTGTCGCTGTTTTCGTCGAATGTCATCTGTGTCTGTTCGCTGCCGTCGGTGCGCATACGCCATATCTGCATCAGCCCCGTACGTACGCTGTTGAACCAAATATAGTTTCCACACGGAGAAAATTCGCAGCCGTCGTTTAGGCCTTCCGCCGTTGTCAGGCGTGTTTCTTCCCCACCAGAAGCGGGAATGGTGTAAATGTCGTATTGTCCGTTGCGCTCGGCGCAATATGCCAAAACGTTTCCATCGGGAGACCAACCATGCAAATAACTTGGAGCAATGGGCGTTATCAGTTCCGGCTTGCCTGTGGCAAACGGAATAACATACACACGGCTTTGACCATCTTCAACCGTATGATGGCTCACCGCAACCTTGTCGTGATTGGGCGAAAGTACGTGGTCGTTGTTGCATTGCGTGCAAAATCCTGTGTTGATTTCGCGTCGTTCGTGTGTTTCAAGATTATAGGTGTATAACTTTCCGTGCCCGTTGAACAACAGAGTTTTTCCGTCTTTCAGCCAGTTCGGCGCCTCTATTAGTTCGTCAAACGTGGCAACAACCGTACGTTCGTTTGTGTGAATATTGAACAACTCCAAAACGGAAATCACATCACGTTCCTCAACTTCTCTCTTTGTGGTTAATACGTTCATTTTCTTCTATTTATAAAACCATTGATTCTCCCTGTTTTACAACAGAAAAGCGCAAATCGGGATAATTTGTTTTCATTATCTGCGCAAACACATCGGGATTTCCGCCATGCATCGCAAACATTCCATAATGGCAGGGAATTGTCAGTTTCGAATGTAAGGCATGAGCCCACGCCGCGCACTCCTGCTCGTTGAGATTGCCCCACGCACCGTTGATTGGAGCCACCATCACATCGAATGTTCCCAGCGCCCTGAAATAATCAGCCATATCGAGCCGCAGGCACGTATCGCCAGTAAAATATATCTTTTTGCCATCAACCGAAAGCACAAGTCCCACCGCATCGGGAGCGTTTTTGCCGTGATCGCAGACAACAAAATGAAATTCCATATCATCAAACCGCAACGTATCGCACACTGAAACAAATGTGCAACGTTGTTTATCAATCTGCAAACGTTCCACATCGTTTTCGCACGAAAGCGATGCAAATAATTGAGCATTCGTATTCCGCATAATTTCGGGCAACGCATCTTCGTCGAAATGGTCACGATGCGCATGCGAAGCAACAATGTAATCGAATGGAATAGATTCTGTATCAAGAATTTGAGGAAGCATACGTTGCAAACCTTCCTTTTTTTCCAATCGGTACACACAATCCGACAGATACAAATCGTAGCCAATGTATTTTCCCGAAGCAGTCTTTACAATAAAGCCAGCCTGTCCCACAAAAAACAAATGCGTATGCCCCAATGGAGCCGAAAGAACCGATTGTGAAAATTCTGATTGTTGTAGGCCTGCCATATTCGATGAAAAACCGTCGGTTATTTCACATTCACGATACGGGTTCTCACTTTGGCGAGTTCCTCATTGAGCAGTTGGACATCTTCTTCCGAAAGCACTCTGTCGCCAAAGCTATCGTAGGTTGAATCGATATCCTTCAAATCTTTTATTACGTCAGTCACAAACACATTATCGCCCTCATCAAGTGCTTCCACAGCCTCAAGGATTTTTTTCAGATACTCTTTTTGTTCGAGAACCTTGGTAATCAATTTCGACTTGATAGGCGTAGATTTCAGGCGGCTAAACATTTCCGTTGCCACATACATATTTTCAATCCAGCTACCAACAATTACCAACGACGAGAGCATGAACTGTTCCTCGTTTTTCAGCATCCGTTTCGCATTATCGTACACAACAAAAATAATATTGATAAGCGAATCCTTATTTTCAACATTTGTCTGATATTCCTCAACAGCCTGCTTGTCGAACGCCATAGCCACGCCAATTTGGTCGGCGAGTTGTTTCGAGGCAAGCATATATTTCATAGAATATTCGGTTTGTCCAAAATGAATCAAATAATTGAGTTCCGCGCCATACACACCCATATTCACCGCGCGGTTCTTGCTCGTATTGTAGTATTTCACATGTTCCGCAGGATTCAGCATACTGGCATCGAACAAAGTTTTGTCGGTTTCGGCCAACATGCCAATCATTTCGTCGGAAATCACTAAATTATTTATCAAATAATCAAGTCGTTCTGGCATTCCCGCACTCACCAAATCCTCGCCCAAAACAACATCCTTATAGTCATCTTCAAAGCCAACGGACGATTGGTTGCCCGAATTCGAGCAACTAACCAATGCCATCAGCATTATCAGATAGAATGATATGTTTCGTAGTTTCATTTGTTTTCGTGTAAAATTGAGTTTATTACTTGTAGTTTATGTTCCAACTGGGCAATCTCCTTTTTCCCTTTTGCTATATTCTTCTCTACATTTGCAATCAACTTCGACGCGTCCGACGATTTGCTAAAAAATCCCACATTGTTTTCCAGCGAATTAATCTCGCTTTGAACCGTGTTCAATTTATTTTTGATTCGACGAGCTTCTTTTATCACCTTGTCCTCTCCAGATTTTTCAAGGAGCATCGACGATATTTTAGCCCTGAAATCCCAATCCTCGGCCTGACTTTTTTCAATGTTCAATTTTTTCAACAAAGCGGAAACAGCCTCGTTATACCGGTTCTGAAGGTCAGCCTTTGCCGATATGGGAACCTTAACGGTAGCCCATTCCGCCTGAATCGCCGACAACGTTTTCATTGCATCGTCTTTTGATTCGTCCGAAATTTCGGCAATTTTTTTGATAATTCCTTCTTTTACCGCAATATTTTCGTTCAACAAATTATTTTGTTGATTTTCAAATTCTTTTTTGTTTTCGAAAAATGAATTGCACGCCTTAGTGAAACGATTCCACAATTTTTGGGAATCCTTAAAGTTTGTCGGGCCGACAGTTTTCCATTCTTTCTGCAATTGTATGTAGTCGCTGGTAGCGTCCTGCCAATCGGTACGAGAAAGCATTTCCTCGGCTTTTTCGCACAAAGCGATTTTTTTCTTTTTGTTTACATTTTCCACTTCGTGGACTTCGCCGAAAAACGATTTCCGTGCAGAGAAAAACACATCGCAAGCCTTCGAGAACCGTTCATATATGAGCGTGTTCTGTTTTTGCGGCGCATAACCGATAGTTCTCCATTCCTTTTGGATTTCCTGTACTTGCGCGGTTTTTGCGGTCCATTGTTTCTGCGTCAAATCCAAATCAACGATTATTTCGTCCATTTTTTCGCACAATGCAGTTTTTTTCCGAAGATTTTCTTCCTCCTGCTGTTTGATTGACGCGAAATAATCCTGATGGGCTTTATTTATCACTGTGGAGGCAGCCCTGAACCGTTCCCACAATTTGTCTTTGAATTCCTCTTTTACAGGACCTATTTTCTTCCATTCCTCGTGCAATGCCTGCAATTCGGCGTATGCCTTTACTATCTGTTTTGAATTGCCCAGAGCCTCGGCTTTTTCGCACAATTGCTCTTTGGCCTCGTAGTTTTTCTTTTGGTCTAAATCGCGTAATTCACGGTCGATTTTTACATAATCGTAGAATTTCGCAACTTCAAGATGGTATTTTTCCCAGACATCCTTGTCGTCTTTTGAATCAACGTCGCCCGAATTTTTCCATTCTTCCTGCAAAGCCCGGAATTCTTGGAACGTCTTGTTCATTGATTCAGGAGCCTCGGTAAGTTTTGCCAAACGTTCGATTATGCCACGTTTTGTTTGTAGATTTTTTTCATGTTCTTTCTTCTTTTCCTCTGCCAGACGAGCCCGCAATTCCTTGATTCGTCCATACACTTCCTTGAATTCAGTTTCCTTGGAATCAAACACAAAGCCTTCCAACGAACCATTTTCCTCGGTGTAGCGTTTACGTGCCTCGGCAGTTTCGAATTTCTGGCGTTTGTAGAACTGCGTACGAATATCTTCTATTGACTTTCGGTTTGTTTCCACAAGTTCCTTTGTACAGAATTTCTCCATTGCCGAAATCAATTCCGACAGAGAAAGATTCGAATAATCAACAGTTTCAGCAGATTGCGATTCCTGCGACGATAGATTCTCCTGATTCTGAAGTTCTTCAGAATTAAGATTTTCTGTTATTTGTCCATCTTCTATTACCATAGATTCAGAGTAAAGAAAGTTTATTATAATCCATTTTCGTATTCACCATTCTACACCAAATACGAATTATCTTGCGAAAATATATAATTTTGCACGAGGAAAAAAGTAAAAACGAGTTAATTTTAGAAAAATTATGCGTATTGATATAATTACAGCCGTTCCGCAAGTGATAGAAAGCCCGTTGGAAACGTCTATCCTGAAGCGTGCAAAAGAAAAAGGCATTGCCGAAATCTATGTCCACGACCTCCACGACTATTCCAGCGACGAAAAGCACCATCACATCGACGATTATCAATTTGGCGGAGGTGCTGGCATGGTTTTGCAGATAGAGCCAATACATAAATGTATTTCTAAATTAACTTCGGAACGCACCTACGACGAAATAATCTACATGACTCCCGACGGCGAGCAGTTTACCCAACAAACCGCCAATGCGCTTTCGTTGCTCAACAACATCATTATTCTCTGCGGGCACTACAAAGGCATCGACCACCGCATACGTGAGCATTTGGTCACCAAGGAGATTTCGATTGGCGATTATGTGATTACCGGCGGAGAACTTGCAGCAGCCATTGTTACCGACAGTGTTGTGCGGATTTTGCCAGGTGCGATGGGTGATTTGGCATCCGCCCTCGACGATTCGTTCCAAGACAATCTGCTTGCCCCGCCAATCTACACCAGACCAGAAGTTTACAATGGTTGGAAAGTGCCTGAAATCCTACTTTCGGGAAACACAAAGGAAATAGAAAAATGGCAACTGGAACAATCCCTTGAACGAACCAGATTGCTCCGTCCCGACTTGTTGGGCGAGGAATAAAAAGAAGATGAATTCTCGTTTTGTTCGGAATGTTACTTTTTGTCTTCTGCAACGGGAAATAGCCCGAAGGGCTCATACAGAAATTTCCTTCGGCATCGCCGTAGGAATTATCTGCCTAACATCCTTTCTTTGTTGAAGAATTGACCAATTCATGCTGCTCCAAAGATTCGAATTCCATCTTTCCTGCTCTGTTACTTTTTCTCTTGAAAGAAAAAGTAACAAAACAGAAAATGTTGATACTTGTTGCGGTCGGATTACAAATCCGCCCGAACAAAAAAATCACAGAAGGAAATCTTCCACATTATCGGGATTAACAACAATAAAATCTGAGTTGTTGTAATTATCACAAAATGTCTTGGGCAATTTAGCTTTAGTTTTTGCATTCCACTTGATTTCGCAGGCAAGAAGTTTTCCGTTCGATTCTTCTAAATAATCAATTTCTTGTTGTTGCTTGGTTCTCCAGAAATAACTATTCACCCACATTTCGTTATATGTGAGGTACTTCATTCGTTCTGCAATCACAAAATTCTCCCACAAATGTCCTATATCCTGCCGCATTTCGGATAGGTTGAAGTCTGCTATCAATGCATTTCTGATACCCGTGTCATAAAAATAGATTTTTCGACTTGTTTTTAATTCGTTGCGCAGATTTCGTGCGAACGACGGCAGACGAAATATTATATAGCATTGCTCCAACAATGTTACGTATCGTTCAACTGTTTTTGCATCCATAGAACAAAGTTCTCCCAACTCGTTGAACGAAACCTGCGACCCTATTTGATAAGCCAAAGCCCTCAAAAGCGTAAGAAGTTTATCGGGGTGTTTTATATTCTCCCACGCAAGGATATCTTTGTAAAGATACGCATCGGTCAGTTGTTTCAGCACCATTTTTTCATCGCCATTGCTCGTTACCACTTCAGGATAGTAACCATACACAAGACGTTGGGGCAAGAGCCGTTTTTCCGTTATAAGTCCGTGATGTTGAACCATTTCCGCAAACGAAAGTGGAAACATTTGATACTGCCATTTCCGCCCTGTCAGAGGTTCATTTACGTTGTTCGCCAAATCAAAAGCAGAACTGCCTGTCGCAATAAGTTGGATGTCCTTTATCTGGTCGGTGATAAGCTTCATCCGCAAGCCAATGTCTTTTATCCTTTGGGCTTCATCAATGACAACGATTTTGTTTTTACCGAATTGTTTTTTCAATCCGTCAACCGAAGCATTCTCAAAC
The DNA here is from genome assembly GCA_017552705.1 of Bacteroidales bacterium. GTDB lineage: Bacteria > Bacteroidota > Bacteroidia > Bacteroidales > UBA1715 > UBA1715. The sequence continues at coordinate 10,558 of JAFZOY010000078.1, read as the reverse complement.
ATCTTTTGAACATCCAGTTCATCACCATTCAACCATAAACATTCGTTACTTTTTGAAACCAAATCATTCAGTAACGTTGTTTTTCCTACTTGTCGCGCACCTAACAACAGCAATGCCTTTCCCGAAAAAAGTCGATTTTCAACAACATCTTGTAGTAGTCTTTTTATCATAATCAGCAATTTTTTGCCTCAAATATATAACTTTTTTGGAATCAATTCCTAAAAAGTTATAACTTTTCGGGAATCAACTCCTAAAAAGTCATATTTTTATAATCCGAGTCACAAGCCGTTAATCGGGTTCTAAACTTGAAAAAGCGACTTTTTTGCCGCACTGAAAATGCTGATATTCGTCGCGGTCGGATTACAAATCCAGCCGAACAAAAAATCCGCCCGAACAGATTACTTTTTTTCGCTGAAGACAGAAAGTAACGGAAATGGTGGAATGATTTGTGGTTAATTTTTGTTTTTAATAATAATGCACAACGGGCAGAACATTGCTAATGCTATTACAGCAGTCCTTCGGGAATGCGTAACACGAGCGTTTTTTGCTCTTCGTTGAGTTCCACCAACAAATCATCGGCAAACGGAAGCAACACCGATGTGCCGTCAGGACGCGCCACGTCGAGCACCACATTCATTGAATAGGCAATGATTTCGCGCACAACGCCAACGGATTGTTTTGTGTCGCTGTCAACCACGGTAAATCCCACTATATCATCGTCGGATTCATCTGTTTCGGCATCGCCGTCGGTTTCAATGTAAAGACGGGTGGAACAATATTGCTCGGCTTTTTCCATCGTGGAAATATCCTCGAATTTCACAAACAGCGAGTTGCTTTTTATAGTGACCGATTCTATGAAAAACGGAACCAAGCGTTCCTGCAAGCGGAAAAACACGTATTTCAAATCCTGAAAATCCTCGTAATCAATGTTTTTTGCCGACACAAGCACTTCGCCGTCCTTTCCGTGCGGACGGCTGATTGTGCCTATTTCAACACATTGCTGTATATCGGGGACTTCGCGGATGTTCATTATTCCAAACTTTCGGCACCGCCACGACCATGACAGTTTTTGTATTTCTTACCACTTCCGCACGGACATGGATCGTTTCTTCCGATTTTAATCTCGTTGTGGACAGGCATTTGCCGTTGTTTTTCACGGGTATCCTGCATATTATTCGGATTACTTTGCGAAATATCATCTTTACGTGCCTGCATATTGCTCATCGACGAACGACGGCGTTCCTGTGCTTCCTGAGCCTCGGCACGGACAGGAATGTGAGCCTTCAACACACAAGAAACCACTTCCTTGTTGACTTTTTCCAACATAGCCTGGAACAAATCAAACGATTCGAATTTATAAATCAACAACGGATCCTTATGTTCGTACGAAGCATTCTGTACCGACTGTTTCAAATCGTCCAATTCACGCAAATGTTCTTTCCAAGCCTCATCAATACTGATTAAGATGATAGTCTTCAGGAACGAGCGAACAAGTTCGCGGCCTTCGGTCTTCGCAGCCTTTTCCAAATTGGTGACAACATTGTACACTCTACGTCCGTCGGAAATCGGCACAACAATATTTTTATATGTCGCACCTTGCTCCGTAAACACTTTCTGTACCACAGGATTAGCCTGTTTTGAAATTGCCTGTACACGGTTGTTATATATTTCGAGCAACGCATTGTAGATTTTCTCCACAATATCTTCCTGCGACATACGCAGATATTCCTGTTCGTTGATTGGACATTCAAGCGAAAGCAGTCGAAGCAATTCAAACTTAAATTCTTCGAAATCAACATTTCCATGAGCGTTCGACACAATGCTGAGACACACATCGTACATCATATTCGCGAAATCAATACCGATACGGTCGCCAAACAAAGCATGGCGGCGTTTCGTATATACAACCTCACGTTGTGAGTTCATCACATCATCGTATTCCAACAAGCGTTTACGGATTCCGAAGAAGTTTTCCTCCACTTTTTGTTGCGCGCGTTCGATAGATTTCGAAATCATTGAATGTTGGATAACCTCACCTTCTTCCAAGCCCATTCTATCCATAATGCCGGCGATACGTTCCGAGCCGAACTTACGCATCAAATCGTCTTCGAGCGAAACAAAGAATTGCGAACTTCCTGGATCACCCTGACGACCAGAACGACCACGCAACTGACGGTCAACACGACGGGAATCGTGACGCTCCGTACCGATAATCGCCAAACCTCCAGCCTCTTTCACTTCCGCGCTCAACTTGATATCGGTACCACGACCAGCCATGTTTGTGGCAATGGTGATATGTCCGGGTTGTCCAGCCAGCGCAACAATTTCGGCTTCCTTCTGGTGTAACTTCGCATTCAACACAGTATGCTGCAACTTGCGTCGGGTAAGCATACGCGACAGCAATTCCGATATTTCAACTGATGTGGTACCAACCAACACTGGACGGCCTTCCTTAATCAATTCCTCCACGTGGTCGATTACCGCATTGTATTTTTCACGGCGGGTTTTGTAAATCAAATCGTCGTAGTCCTTACGAATCACAGGTTTATTGGTAGGAGCCACAACAACTTCCATTTTGTAGATGTCCCAGAATTCCTTTGCCTCGGTAACAGCAGTACCTGTCATACCCGCAAGTTTCTTGTACATACGGAAATAATTCTGCAACGTGATTGTGGCATGCGTTTGTGAAGCAGCCTCCACTTTCACACGTTCCTTAGCCTCGATTGCCTGATGCAAGCCGTCGGAATAGCGGCGGCCTTCCATAATACGGCCAGTCTGTTCGTCAACAATCTTAACCTGATTGTCCATCACCACATATTCCTGGTCGATGGTGAACAAAGCGTATGCCTTCAGCAACTGATTGATGGTGTGCACACGTTCCGACTTAATCGCATAATCCTGAACAAGTTCATCTTTAGCCACAAGCTTTTCCTCAGGAGTTTTGTCGGATTTCTCAATATCGGCAATCTTATCGCCAATATCGGGAAGCACGAAGAAGTTCTTGTCTTCCAAATCGGCGGACAGAAAATCAATACCTTTTTCAGTTAGTTCGATGATATTGTTTTTCTCGTCAATAACAAAATACAGCTCGTCGGTAATAATCGGCATATATTTGTTATTTTCAGCCATATAGATATTTTCCGTCTTGTTCAACAAGGTTTTCATACCTTGTTCGCTCAAGAATTTTATCAACGAATTTGTTTTTGGCAACGCTTTATAAGCGCGGAACAACAATTTCGCCCCTTCTTCTGCCTTTTCTTTTTCCGGAGAACCAATCAACGATTTAGCCTCGGCAAACGTTTTGTTGAACAGCGCTTTCTGCGCATTATACAAGCGTTCCACACGAGGGCGGTATTCGTCGAACAATTCATCGCCGTTGCTTTTCTTCGCAACCGGACCAGAAATAATCAACGGTGTACGGGCATCGTCAATCAACACCGAGTCAACCTCATCGACAATCGCATAATTATGTTCACGTTGCACAAGTTCTTCGGGACGAGTCGCCATATTGTCGCGCAGATAATCGAAACCGAATTCATTGTTTGTACCATAGGTAATATCGGCTTGATATGCACGGCGGCGCGCTTCGGAGTTAGGTTCGTGCTTGTCGATGCAATCAACCTTCAAGCCATGGAATTGGTAAATCGGGCCCATCCATTCCGAGTCACGTTTTGCCAAATAATCGTTGACAGTAACCACGTGTACGCCCCGTCCGGCAAGCGCATTAAGGAACACAGGAAGCGTAGCCACAAGCGTTTTACCTTCACCGGTAGCCATTTCGGCAATTTTTCCCTGATGAAGGATCGTACCTCCAATAAGTTGCACATCGTAATGCACCATATCCCATGTAACAGGGTTTCCGCCGGCAATCCACGTATTGCTCCAAATAGCCTTATCGTTTTCGATTGTGATATGCGGGCAAATTGCAGCCAAATCCTTGTCGTAGTCGGTTGCGGTAGCCACAACAGTTTCGTTGTTGGCAAAGCGTCGAGCCGTATTTTTCACAATAGCGAACGCATCGGGAAGAATTTCGTCGAGAGTTTGGGCAATAACCTCATCGATTTCTTTTTTCAAAGAGTCGATAGTGTCATACAACGCCTCGCGTTCATCCACCGAAGTAATATCTTCGTCTTCCAATTTTGCCTGCAATTCAGCGATTTTCTCATTTTGCGGCTTAATGGCATCGGCAATTTTCTGCTGTAACTTTTTCGTTGCTGCACGAAGTTCATCCGTTGTGCCAGCATTCAATTTTTCTTCAATCTCGTTGATTTTCGCAACCAATGGAAGTATTTCCTTTATATCTTTTTCCGATTTCGTTCCACCGAAAATCTTACGTACAATACTGTTAATCAGACTCATAGGTCGGTTTATTTTATATTTCGTTTAATCAGACCGCAAAGGTATGTAAAAAACCGATGTTTTTTAGATTTTATCCAATCAAATTACAGAAGTTTTGTAATGTATCAACGAAAGACACGTTTTTTCCGCGCAAACTGACGGCAATTTAGATTTTTTCCGAAACAGTAATACACCTCATTTTATCGAATTATAATATTCCTTTCTTGAAAAGAGTAAATTTTTCAACTCAACAATCTATCATAAAATAAAACATTTACATATATTTGCATTACTTAATGATAGTTTACAATGACAAAGGCAACGAAAGGAACGCTTCTTCCGCGCAAACTGACGGCAAATCTTGCCATAGTGGGCGAACAGATTAAACTGGCTCGTTTGCGTAGGAATTTAAGTTTAGCCCAAATAGCGGAGCGGGCAACATGTTCGGAGCTCTCGGTAATACGCGTAGAGAAAGGCTCCGCAACCGTTGCCATTGGCATTTACCTGCGAGTGCTATATGCCTTGCAATTAGACGAAGATATATTGTTGATTGCACAAAAAGATGAAATCGGACGCAGTTTGCAGGATTTGAGTTTGAAACAACGTCGACGGGCTTCGAAACGAGATTGATATGGAACGAATACAGATAATAGCGGATTTTGACTGGCTTGACAAACCAGAAATCGTTGGAGAATTGGGCTACGAACGATTGCGTGGCTCTGCCGCCTATAATTTTTCGTTCGACGCAATTTGGTTAAACAATCATAAATCCTTTTTGTTGAGTGGTGATTTGAATAATTATATAGGCATACAACACAAAACGAATTCTATTTTCTCCTGTATTGCAGATGCTATGCCAGACCGTTGGGGTCGGCGTTTGATTGATAAAAAAGAGAAATTCACGGCGGAACAAGAGGGACGTTTGCCACGAACATTAACAGATTTTGATTATTTGTTGCAGTTATCCGATGTGGCAAGGACGGGAGGTTTCCGATTTTTGAAAAATGGCGAGTATGTTGGTCTTGACGATGTTCGTTCCATTCCGCCACTGACCGATTTACGTGAATTTGTCGATGTTGCCCACAAGTACGAATCGTGTATAGAAAAAAATGAGTCTATAAAAGAAGAATGGTTGAAAAACCTGTTCCGACAAGGGTCGTCGCTTGGCGGCGCACGTCCCAAAGCAAGTGTGCGTGATGAGAAAGGCAATCTGTGTATTGCAAAAATTCCGTCTATTGCCGATGACTACGATGTGGCATTATGGGAACATTTTGCCCATTGTTTGGCAAAAAAAACAGGGATTTCCGTTGCAGAAACAAAACTTCTGCAATTATCGGGGGTAAAATATCATACCTTGTTGTCGAAACGTTTTGACAGAATAGGTGAAAAACGTATCCATTTTGCTTCGGCAATGACGTTGTGTGATTTACACGATGGAGATGATGCAAATTCTGGCAAAGGTTATCTGGATATAGTTGATGCAATTATAGGGAATACGGGTATTGCCGAGGTTTCGAAGAATTTATTGGAATTGTACCGACGAATAGCATTTAACATTTGTATTGGAAACCACGACGACCACTTCCGTAATCATGGATTTGTGTTGACGAAACATGGTTGGACACTTTCGCCTGCATACGATTTGAACCCGACAAACGAAACAACGCAAAGTTTACTGATTTCGCAAAATTCAAACGATTCCTCGTTACGCGAACTTCTTGCTGCACATAATGATTATTTTTTAGATTTTGCGGAAGCTAAAAAATGCATTGACTCCGTAATCCAAGTAGTAAAATCATGGAGAACCGTTGCCCGACAGTGTAATATTTCTGTGGCAGAACAAGAGCGATTCGCCCAAAGAATAGATACGATAGTTCAAGATTTTTGAGTTTTTGCGAAATCCCTTGCCCGATATAGAAGAACTGAGAAAATTGCTGAAATAATTGGCTATATTCTCTAAAAACGTGGTGATTTTTACCTGACATATTTCCTTGTCAGCCGTAAAATCTTTTTATATTTGAAAACTGATTTCATTGGATAAAATGGCTACGTGGGAAAAGATACATATTACGAGAGAGAATGGTGAACAAGTTGAGGCACAGGCTCCTGTGATTGTCTCGGCAAGCCGAAGCACCGACATTCCCGCTTTTTATTCCGATTGGTTTTTCCACCGCCTGAACGTTGGTTATTCGGCGTGGACGAATCCCTTTAACGGCGTGAAAAGTTACGTGGCATACAATAAGACAAGATTTATTGTCTTTTGGTCGAAAAATCCCGAACCGTTGTTGCAACACATTGATTCTCTGAAAGAACAAAAGATAGGTTGCTATATTCAATACACGTTGAACGATTATGTTGCCGAAGGGTTGGAACGTGGCGTTCCTCAACTTGCCAAGCGCATAGACACATTTAAAGCATTGGTTGACAAATTGGGCAAAGGACGGGTGATTTGGCGTTTTGACCCGCTGATTCTGACCGACACCATTTCCGTTGACGATTTGCTTGGCAAAATTGAAAACATTGGAAATCAGTTGGTTGGATATACCGAAAAATTAGTGTTCAGTTTTGCCGATATTGCGGCATATAAAAAAGTAAAGGCGAATCTCGACAAAAACAGCATACATTACACCGAATGGACTGAACCACAAATGATTGCCTTTGCCGAGGAATTGCAGAAACTGAATACAAAATGGGGTTTCCAATTGGCTACCTGTGGCGAAAAAATTGATATTGGAAAATACGGAATCTCGCACAACCATTGTGTTGATGACGAACTGATGATTCGTTTTGCCTACAACGATGCCGAGTTGATGAAATTTCTTGGCGTGGAAATCCACAATAGAGAAAACTCATTGTTTGGCGAAGAACCGATTCCTGCCGATGCCATACTACTCAATGCCACCCAATATGCGAGACAGAAGAAAGACAACCGCGACAAAGGGCAACGCCAGTTTTGTGGCTGTATGGTAAGCAAGGATATTGGCGAATACAACACTTGCCCCCACCTGTGCGAATACTGCTATGCCAATGCAAGTAAGGAATTGGCGGTGATGAATTGGAAGCAACATAAAAATGATGAATTTGGAGAAACGATAACGGGGAAATAATTCAGTTTTAGTGAAGTTTGGATATTGTTAAACCTCAATAGTCTACCATAGTAACGAACTGAAAAATAAACTCAAAGATTATATTATACATTGCGAACATACGGTTCGTTTTTGCTGCTATCTTTGCAAAAAATAAACGAAATATGGCAACAAATAAAAATGCTCAAATACGGTATAAGTTTCTTGATGAGATGCTTTCTGATAGACATCATTTCTATGATATTCACGAACTTACGGAGAAATGCAATGAAAAATTACATGATGCAGATTTGCCGGAAGTTACCCGACGCTGCATAGAAAAAGATATAAATGCGTTGGAAAATTCTCCATTTTGTGCAGAAATAGAACGATTTAACTGCGATGGGAAACGATGTCTTAAATATGCAAATCCATCTTTTTCTATATTTCATAAAGAGTTGACTAACGAGGAACGAAATCTAATTGCTGAAATGTTAAATACAATCGGACAATTTGAAGGTTTGGAGAACTTTGAATGGTTTGACAGATTAAAATCCGCATTGAAATTGGAGGAACGACCTAAAATCATTAGTTTCAGCAACAATCCTGATTTGCAAAATTCAAACTTATTGGGAACAATTTTCGATTGTATTTCTAATAAGGTGGTTGTAGAGTTGACCTATCATACATTTAATGATGAAACACAGCGAAAAGTTGTTTTTTATCCGTATCTGTTGAAGCAATATAACGACCGTTGGTATGTTCTTGGTGCAGTAGAACCCGATAAGTTTGTATGTAATTTTGCACTAGATAGAATTGACGAGGTAAAACATCTGCCAGAAAAAACATATTGTGAATGTCCCCAAGATTTAAGTGAACGCTTTGAAGACATTGTAGGAGTAACACTTGAAAAAGACAAAAAAGTGGAGCATATCATATTTTGGGTAAGTGAAAAATCATATAATTACGTTGTGACAAAACCGATTCATGGTTCTCAAAAAACGTATAAGAACGAAAAAGAAGCGAAACTCAGGGAACAATATCCAAACCTTGAAGGAGGAAAATTCTTTTCGATTGATTGCATTCCTAATTACGAACTGATTCGAGAATTGAGCTCGTATGGATGTGACATGGTTGTTATAGAGCCAAACTCAATAACACAAGAAATATTAAAAAGAATTCATTGTATGATCAATGCTTATTCTATTGCTTTTGATAACAAAAATAATTCATATTGCAATAAAAAATAGTAAATTTAACCTCTCAAAATATAATATTATGAATTTGAAGATTGAACATAAACAAGATTTAAAACAAGAAGAAGTAGATCTTATTAACGAGGTCAAGCAAGCTGGTAATCACCCTGTTAAGGTGTCAACAAACAAGTTATCACCCGAGTATGACAAAAAAGATAGTAGGGATATAAAAGCTTTGAGAAATTTAAAAATAATATATAAACTTGTTGATAAAGGATGTCTAATTCTCAAAGGAGTCCTTGAATGCGAATTTAAAGATGATTTTCGTGGCAAGTTCTATGTTGTACAAGCAATAAAAGATGAAGGTGTTAATTTTGATTCAATCAAGGGGCTTGAAACAGAAATCAACTTCTCACAACCAAACTATGCCATTACTAATAATGAATTAATGTCTGTCCTAAAACAGTGGAGTGAGGATCCAGATTTGGTATATAATATTGAACAATTTGATGAATTCATGGAGCTATTTGAGTTCTATAAGGAACTGTCATCTGAACGAAACAATGAAACATCATATAAGATAAAGAATATATCAGAACCATATTACTTCATCTCCATTGACGATGCTGAAACCGAACTGAAGGATATGGGCAACAAAGAGGTTTTTGACCATAGTGGAATAATTGTTGGATATAAACTCCGCTCAGAAGTATATGACCAATTGTCAAATTCTATCAAGGATAAGGTAAGAAAACTTGTTGATATTGAAATTATAGGTGGGGGAAAGGTTATCAATCGTATTAATTCTATTGGCTTTGATTGTGTTTATCTTAGCAATCACAAAACAATTACAGAAAATGAAGTTCTTCAATTGACACAATTCCAAGTAGTTTCGATAAACAATAATGATGGGAAATTGAAATTGTCGGGAGAGGTCAAGAATCCCAAGAGAGACTATAAGTTTTTGAATTTGTATGATATGGGACAGAAAATCAAGGTTGAGTCCATTGACAACTCGTTACGATTGATAAACCAAGGTGCTTCTGGTGCTGCAAGTGAACTTCTTCGTTACCTTATTGGGGATGATGATATGCCAAATAACAAACATGAAAGTGATGGAATCAAAGAAATATATATGCATGGTCTAAATGAAAGTCAACGTAAGGCATTTTTAATGGCAATAGATGGCTCCCCTGTAAGTTTGATAAAGGGACCTCCTGGCACAGGGAAAACACACGTTATCAATGCAATTGTTCAATATATAGTTAAGGAATTGAGAGAAAAGGTGATAATTTCATCTCAAACGCATATCGCTATTGATAATGTACTGGATAAATTGATGAGCAATTATGATCCCATCATCCCGACTCGTATCACCAATAGAAAAAATAAATATAGTAGTACAGATATTGATGTTACGTTATATAAAACATGGGGTGTAAACTTTGAAGAACACAATAAACTAGCAAAAAATACAAATTTAGCAACCAAGGTAAAAATCTCCATGAATAAATTCCAGGGGAAAAAACAATTTTCATACTCAAAAGAAACCGATATGTCAGAATTTTCTGTAATAGGAGCGACAACTACTACAAGTGCGATATCTGGCAAGAAAGGATTGAAAGTATTAGAGGGATTTAAATGGTTAATTATAGATGAGGTCTCAAAGTGTCCTATAACGGAAGTGCTTCGATATCTGCCTTATGTGGAAAAGATCATACTTGTTGGTGATGATTTTCAACTTGCTCCCTTGTTGGAATTCAAAGAGGATGATGTTAAAGATTTCAAATCTTTCGATAAGGATAAATTTGAAAAATTATGTGCAATGTATGAGAGTTCTGTATTTGAAAAAACACTCCATAAAGCCGAAAAATGTAATCGGGTTGTTCTCCTAAACGAAAACTATCGTTCAAAGGAAAAAGTGTTAGCCATATACAATGTATTCTATGATAATAAATT
>JAFZOY010000077.1 GCA_017552705.1 Bacteroidales bacterium | reverse complement strand
ATAGCGGACAATTACTTTTGTCCTTGGCAATAGCTTCGGCTGTCTGTTTTTGATAGACTTTTCGTTTTGTGGCCTCGTCGAAGATGCGAATGTCGAGCAGTTTTTTGTCCGTGCACCCACCAAGTATGTATTCAAAGATGCCTTTGCGATTTTTTACGTATGGGTCGCCATAGAGATCATGCACCTTCTGCGACACTTCGGCAGGATTATAAGGTTTAGCGTGATAGGTTTCATACAACCGTCCCCATTCCAATCCGCGCATTTCGCTTTCCACATCGTTGAAAACAGACCCTATCCAATTGATAACGCTGTTAAAATAGGTTTTCATCTCGCTGATGTCAGCCACATGCCGATGCTGACTCATATACTCTTTGATATGTCCACGACTTACCCATTCCAACGCGCGTTCCAGATATTCCTGACGATTAACCGTACCTGAAATAAAATGACTCCATTTCTGCACGTTTGCATTCTGCGAATTGCTGAACTCTTGCTTTGCAAGCGTAACAAACTCACCCGAATACACAGCGTTCAGTAGTTCTTGAGTGTTCAATGGCACACCGGCAATATTTACCGTTTCAAACCACTTACGAATTTCGTCTTCTGTCCCCTCACATTCGTAAACCAACAAAGGTGTGTCAAGAATGCGCTTTTGAAGTTCTGATGAGAGGCTGCTGAAATATTGAGGAATGCCATTGTCATCGATGATTGCCAGTCTGCCCGTTACAAAACGCCCCAAAGATGTAATGCGTTGCTGACCGTCGAGAACCTCTAAACGTTCATCCTCTGTCCTGTTGAAATAGAGCACGCCCAACGGATAGCGGTGTAATGCCGATTGTACGACTGCCACATCTTTCTTTCCGTCGGCGTAGATGTAGTTGCGCTGATACTCGGGCTGAATGGTAAGACGACCAGAAAGACCATAAAGACCTTTGCCCTCTAACTCATTGTAAACGAAGCCGTCACAAACTTCGCCTACGGTGTAGGTTTTTAGTTTTGTTTCCATAATTCATTGCTTTTTGCGGATTAGTATTCGTGCATATTTGCGAATGCCATTAACAAACGGATACCCAAAATTATGTTCATCAACATTCGTATTTGCCATTTGACCTAATATTTCAAATTGTTCTGGGCAATATTTGTCAAGGAATGAAACGGGAACTCCCATTATGCCATCATAATCACTCGGAATAGCGTCTGTATAAGGAACTTCTATCGCATTGTAATTGTCGTAATGATCATATTTTGTTCTTCCTTTTACTTCCTTATGCTTGCTATATTTCAGGTTATCTTCCAAAGTCATTAGTTGCAATGGTTGGTGACGACGTCCGTGCTCAAGATTAGTAAACCACCCAGTTCCTGCAACACTAATAAATTTATTCCCTTTTTCATCAACGAAAACTTCCGTTCCAATCATTGGATAAGTAGGAGGTACAAGAAAGGTCATATTCTTACCATTAACTCGTTTATTAAAACGACACCCTGTCCAAATTTTATTGTTTTTTATTAGCGGGAATACCTCTTTGTATGTTATCACATTGATGTTGCCAATTATCAAAAACTTCTTTTCTGCTTCTACTATCCATGCTAAAAACTCTCGGAATAGAGAAAACGGCGGATTGGTGACGATGATGTCTGCTTCGTTGCGCAGTTGCGTAACTTCTTTACTTCGGAAATCACCGTCGCCCTCTAAATATTGCCATTCCAAATCGTCAATATTGATACGACCGTCGCCCGTGATGTCTTTTGTCAGCACAAATATTTTTCCGTGTGTCTGTGTCTTATTCGCATCAAATTGCGGTGCATCAGTCTCAAAAAGCGTCAATTGGATAGGACCTTTAATTTTCTTGCTTTCGTAGGCATAACTGGTACTGATGAGTTTCTTCAATCCCAAGCGCTCGAAGTTTTGCGCGAAATAGCGCGTGAAATTGCTCCATTCGGGATCGTCGCAAGGAAGCAAAACCGTCTTGCCCCGAAAAACATTCGGGTCGTAGTCCAGATAAGCCTCAACTTCACGTTCAATGTCGTGATATTGCGTGTAGAACTCGTCGTTCTTCGCCTCTTTTGCCTTTGATAGTGTTTCGTTTGCCATAAGCGATTGGTAGTTTTCAAATTATTAGGCATCTGACTATCAATCGCCGACGCACAAAGAAAGCGTGATACTATCCTTATGCGTTAAGCCGGGGTATGCGTAGGAATCGGAACCCCTCCTTCCAATAAGAATGCATCACGCCTGCTGGCGTAAATGCATTGCTATATTATGGAAGGAATGGGGACGCGTTTCCTGCACCCACAATCTCTATTACTTCTGAGCGTTTCTTATTCCAAATTGTTTCCTACGCATTTTGGCTTAACGCGAAATAATAGCAAATGCTTTTGTTTTACCCTCAATGTTTCCACCGACGATTCTCCGAAGAAAACCGCTCGGTGTTCATTTGCAAAGGTACAAACTTTTTCGGATTACGGAAAAAAATATCGGAAAAAAAATAAAAAGAAGAGCCAATTACACAAAAAATGACACAAAAGAGCGCACCGTTTCCGATGCGCTCCCTTATCTTGATAATCTAAGAGAATCGTTTATTTCACGACAACCTTGCGGCCATTGACAATATAAATTCCCTTCGGCAAATTGCCATTGACGGACGAGGCATTTCCAACTTTCCGACCGCT
>JAFZOY010000076.1 GCA_017552705.1 Bacteroidales bacterium | reverse complement strand
GTTGTGTTTTCGCTCACGTACTTTTGAGAAAAGAATTTTGTAGTCTTCGTGCAAATCCTTGCCTGTGAAAACTTGTTTGAGTTCCTGTTCTGAATGGAAATAACCGACCGGTTCTATGGTAGTTACCAAGTTTTCTTCGTCTTTGAAATGTTTGTTGAAGAAATACAAAATATAGTCGCGAGCCAAAGTGTCGTAGCTCAAGTACATTGTTACTTTCCCAAACAAATATTGTATTTGAGGATTAAGGGCGATAACCGCCCCGATTCCTTCCCAGAGATTGTCGAGGACAAAAATGTTTTTTCGGGCTGGAGTGCCGTCGGAATTTTCTTGATACACAAACGAACGGCCTAATTCAAGCGTGTAGGGCAAGTAATCTTTTTTGAATGTGTCGGAAAAACGGAACAATTCAGTTGTCGCCATGTCGTACGAGCCATTGGCGTTTCTCGCTTGTTCGCAGAGAATATATCGGTAGCCGCCCAAGATTTGCTTGCTTTCGGGATTCCACACAATGATTTGTTCGTAGGGATGCGTCGGGTGGATGTCGAACTCGTCGATGTCGATGCTTTTGCCTGTGCCACCGCCAGCCCTGCGGAATGCCAGTTCGCGCAAACGACCAATTTCACGCATCACATTTGGTGCGTTCAAATGGTTGAGCGTGTATATTTTATTGGATCCATAATGCGAGTCGCGAAGAAATTTATCGTCGGTCAGCTCGGCCATAATCAATTCTCGGTCAACAGGTTGTATGATTGGTTCCATCGTTTTATTCTTTTGGTAATGAATACGTTAGTTGTTTGATTTCTTCCGCCCACAATGCATCGGTTTTTTCGTTGGTGAGCGATGTATATGGAATTGGTTTCCCGAAATACATCGAAACACTTTCGTTTTTATGTTTGTACAGTTCGTCAACCAAATATAATTGCTCTATGTTCGCCTTGATTCCCAATCGTTTACGCCAATTAGCGAGCGAGTAGAAAAAGTTTGAGTTTTGTCCGCTGATGAAAACCGGGATAATGTCGCGTTTGTAGCGTTTTGCATACGAGATGAACGATTTTTTCCATTCCAAGTCCACGATTTTCCCTTTGATTTTCCGAGAAACCAATCCTGCCGGGAAAATGATTATTTGGTAATCCGATTGTAGGCTGCTTTCGAATATTTCGGCGTAGTCCCGCTTGTTTCTTCCGAATCGGTTGATTGGAATAAACACATCTTCAATGTCGGGGAGATTCATCAGTAAATCGTTTACCATCAGTTTTGTTTTGGGAAACATTTTTCCGACTGCGGAAACAATCATAATGCCGTCGGGACCGCCAAATGGGTGGTTCGCAACGAAAATAAAACGACCATTTTCGGGAACATTCTCCTTATTATGGTAATCGATTTCTATATTATTGATAGCGAGATGTTTGTGGAATTTTGGAACACCAACTAAATCGGAGATTTTTTCCAGGTCGGAATTTATTTCGTCTTGATGGAGTATATGCGTAAAGTACCTGACGACACACGTAGGCAATTTTTTGTATAAATCGGGTGCCTTGGTCTTGAGAATATTCTCTACGTTGATAAATTCCTTTTTCGTCTGTTTTTCGTCCATTTTTTCCGAATCTGTTACAAAGATAAACTTTTGTGGGTAAAAGATTCTTTTCCGATTGGTAAAAAGTGGCTGAATAATTCACAAATGTCAAAATTGCCTGAAAGTCCGACACTTATGGTGTTCATACCTGAGCCGTAGGCAAGGAATCTGCTGGATTTTTTTGTGAGTTGTTGTTTGTAGTGTATTGTAAATTATTACATTACTGTCATTTTAGATTTTAATTCCTAAATCTTCGTTTTTTATAAAATCATTCTACCTTTACCCAAGTTCACGCCGAAGTTTTTATAAAAATTAAGTGCTTTGCACAGTTAGAAAAAATTAAATATGAAACAGTATCTAAAATCTTTTATGCCTGATTTTCGTCCGAATCAAGGTCCAGACTATTGTTTTGACCTTCGAGATTTTCAAAATAAAAAATTTTGCCCATTAGGGGAAAAAGAGTCTGGCGTATATATTATATCATCAACAGATGGCACAAAATATTTATATCCCAATGGAAAGAAAAGTCCTATTATTTATATAGGGAAATCTGATGATTTACTTCGTAGATTAAAAGATGAACATTATACAAAAGGTCTAAAACGACTACTTACGAATCCTAACTGGGGGATAGATGACAATTATCAATTGGCATCTCGCTATCAGTATATGTATTATAATGGGAGCCGTGTTGATATATTTAAATGTAGAGGAAAACAGGATGCAAAAAGACAAGAATCAATATGCCTAAACCTTTTCTACCAAAAATATCGAGCATTACCTGTGGGGAACTCAGCCCGTTCTTATGATGACTAAATAAAATCGTTTCACACCATATTCACTATCTCTCCTAAATCAGTATAGTATTCAAGGTCTTTCTCCGAATATGCTATTCCCATGAGAATGTACAGCATATTTCCGCACTGAATCGTGATGTTGGATGTATATTCGCTTGTCGGGAAAAATATCATTACATCGTCTTTGCTGTTCGTTTCCGAATCCAGAATATCAAGTCCGTTAATCAGGGCATCCGCGTCGAAGACAAATGTTTCTCCGTTTACGGTAAAGAAAATGGTGTTACTATAATCGTGTGAAGAGGCGTTAACGGCTTTTTTTATGTGCGATACTGCTTCCTTTATGGATGAATGTGGAACTGTAAAATTGCAGGCGAACTCTTTGTAAATAATATCCTCGTTAAGATAATCGGGGTGTTTTGTACGAAGATAGTATCCCCCTATTTCCGCATTGTATTTTTCTGATTTGCAATCTGGGTTGATGAGTTTATTATTAAACTTTTGGAACGTTGGCAACGTGCTGTCGTATGTCCGAAGAATTATATGAACGCCGTTCGTGGCAACGACAAAACCGTTTGCCTTATCATAGTAAATCCCCTTACAATAGTTCCTTTTCTCAGGATTGCTCGTGGCAAAAAAATGTCGTTTGAACAATACTTTCTGATATTCTCTCGGAGAAAACTCTTGTTTTTCCGAATTCCTTACGCTATCAAGTAAATTGGGCGATACAACGTTTGATTCTTGTCTTTCCATAATTCTTTTTTTATTCAACATTGCAAAAATAAATGTCCTCTGTCCCAAATTGTGGTACAGCTTTTTTATATTTGAAAAATATTTTGATTATGAAAGTTCCTACTCTTTTCAAAGAATACATTTGGTTGGTTGAAACCATTAAGCAAGCAAAGAAAATCACCTTTGCCGAAATTCGGGAAAAGTGGTTCAACACGGATTTAAGCGAAGGCAAGGCATTGGCCCGTTCCACATTCAACCGCCACAAAGATGCAATTGCCGATATTTTTGGTATCATCATTGAATGTGATACGAAAGATGACTATCGCTATTATATCGATAATAATTCCGTGTTCAGGGAAAACTCTGTTCAAAATTGGATGTTATCCACACTCTCGGTAAACAACGTTATTTCCGAGAGTCTGTCGCTACAAGACCGTATCCTACTGCAACCGATTCCTTGCAATGATTATTTGCAAATACTCATCAATGCGATGAAAAAGAAAGTGCGCGTAGAAGTCTCTTATCGGAAATATAATAGTGAAGTTGTAAGCCATGTGGATTTTGAACCGTATTGCCTAAAACTTTTCAATCAGCGCTGGTACGTTTTGGCACATTTTCATCGTGATGCCGCAGTCGACAAGGAAGAACAGGATTACTTCGCCACGTATTCTTTCGATCGAATTCAAAGTATGACACTTACGGAGATAAAATTCGAGGTTCGCGAAGACTTTGATGCACAGGAGTATTTTGGGGAATGTTATGGCATATATGCAGGTGGTGATGTTGACGCAGAACGAATTATCATACGGGCTTATAATGACCAACGTTTTTACTTGCGTGACTTGCCTTTGCATCATAGTCAAAAAGAATTGCAACGAGGCGACAATTATATTGATTACGAATATTATATGCGACCAACAATAGATTTTTGCAGTCACCTTTTAAGTTTTGGGAAGTATGTTGAAGTTATCGAACCGCAGTCGTTACGAAAAAATCTCGTCGAAATGGCTACAGAAATAATACAGACATACGTTTCTGAAAAATAATTTCATTTTTTTTGGGGGGCTACAATTCAAGAAAAAAGTAACAGAATATATCTTGACAACCGAAATAGATTGTTGTATATTTGCATCGTCGGACGTGAAAAATGAGGGTTCATCCCGAAACACCCGGACAAACGCCGATTAAGTTCGTGCGAGTTTTCGGCTACGGCAAGAGAACTCATTAAAAAAGGGGTTGTAGAATCCCTTTTTTATTTTTTAGCGTTCCATATTTTCTTGAATCTTTTCGCAAAATCTTTTGCAAAGCAGTCTGCTCTTGTTATTACAATCATTTTTCGTCCCTTGAAAAAAATCAATTCCATAAGGTTTGAGTTGCAGAAATAAACTTTTGGAGTTAAGTCTGTAATTTTACTGGTTTGTGGCAACCCAATAAAATTCGGCTTAATGGTCAAAATGAGACCTGAAATCCTTGTAATAAATTGAAATTTATATATTTACAGCATTTTTAAGAAAATGAGTAAAAATCTGCTTTCATTGTGGAGGGAAAAATGTAATCAAGAAAGGGTTACAAGGT
>JAFZOY010000075.1 GCA_017552705.1 Bacteroidales bacterium | reverse complement strand
GTGGAAATTGAACAGATAGGTACTATATATGATGAAAATACACCAGGTGTCCTTTGTTTCAATGGCGGAACGTTTATGGCAACAGCCAAAGTGAATGATGTAGTGACTGCTGGTGGAACGTGGTCAACTATTTCAGGTGCCGACATTATTAGTGAGTCAGGTATCATAAATCCTGAGCAAAGCGTTGATGCTCAGGCAAATCCTGTTGACGCAACATATACAGTGAAATATGCTTATACCGACAATAATCATTGTTACAACGAAGATACAAAATCATTCTGGGTTGAGTATCCAGAAATACCTGTAACAGAGAAATATACGGGTATTGCAAAAGTTGATGCTGTTGAAGTTGCAATCGAAGCTCGTAATATTGACGAAACAGACTTGCAAACGGAAACAGTGGTAAATTGGTATAGAACTGCAAGTTCTAATAAAGTATTGCACGAGGGTAGTGCGTGGACAATTGAATCCTCAGTTCTTGATCCAACAGTTCCAACCGATGACGAAGTAACTTATTATGTATCGCAAACCGTAAATGGTTGTACGAGTGAACGGACTCCTCAATTGGTTGAACTTGTGGCTTGTCCATGGGTGGTTGAAACTGTAACAAATGATGAAACTTGTGAAGGTATTGATGTGGAAGGAATGACAGCAACATCAATGACTACATACGAAAGTTATACGGTAAATCCTGAAAAATGGAGTTGGTCAACTACGGATGCGTTGAACGAAATTGCAGGATTGTCGGGTACTGAGGTTTCATACAGACATACGGGTTTAAGTACCGTTGGCTCAACGAATTATGCAGTACGGTATTATGCAAAATATGAAAAAGCATCGTATGCGTATGGCGATGTTGACCAATATTGTTGGTCGGCTCCAAAGACTGTAACTACAACGGTTTACAAGAATCCAACTGTATCATTTGCGGAAAAACAAGGGGCAGTTTGTTTCACCGATGGTTCTGTAAAAATCAATGTGACTGTGAATTTGGGTAACGATGGCGATGGACATACAAATCCATTGACGGTTTACACTTGGAATACGACTGGTTCCCAAGCATCGTTTGCAACAAACACGGAATCCTATGCGTATTTTAATACATTGGCACAAGACAAACAAACTGCAACTTACGATATTTCATTGTATGTAGAGGATGAAAAAGGTTGTAATAACTACAATACTGAGCAATCTGAGAAACGTACGTTGGAAGTTATATATCTTGAAAAACCTGAAACCAAAGGTTATTATGCAATTGTTGGACAGCAACACGATGTGGAAGTTCAAGTAACTTCTGCAGTTGACGATGGTGCTGTGATTCATTGGTTTGCGGATGCGAACATTATGTCGGATTCGGAAAAGAAAAACACGATTTCGGGCGACAATGGTTCGATCTGGAAAACTGGCGATTCCCGTGATAAGATTGTGGAAAAAACGTATTACGCCCGTCAGTACAATGATGAGGCTGGTTGTTATAGTGAACCAACTCCTGCTGATGTGAAGTGTGATAAATGTCCGATACCGAT
>JAFZOY010000074.1 GCA_017552705.1 Bacteroidales bacterium | reverse complement strand
TTCAGATGCGACATATTTCCTGTTTTTTGAGGATGATTATATAAATCATGATCGCCACCTGCAATCCATACTCTGCGAACCCTGTTTTTCTTTGTATCAGCTGAAATCACACGAAACCGTACAAACATGGTGGACCAATTTCTAAATTCAGGTATATCTTTTGAATCCAGCACATAAACTGGCCTCAAACGCCAAAGACTCATTGGCTTTTGTGCACAACAATCCAATGCCAGCATAAGCAGAAGAAGCAAGGGGAGTATGGAACGTAAAAGTTTCAAAATCAAAAATGTTTGGAATTCAAAAATAAGATTTTTTCTTTACTTTTTGTCTTCAGCGACAAAAAGTAACAAAAACCACCGTCAGTCCTTTGGGGCTTTCATCAATTTGTCTTATAAAATTCGCCGTTTTCGTTGATGCGATAATAATCCGTTCGGTTTTGTTTGGGCTTTTCCCATTCTTTTTCCTCGGTATCTATGCGAATACGATAGTCTTTATAGATGACGAATTGCTTGCGAACATACTCGCTGTCAATCTCCACTGGGTCAGCCCATTGTGGAGAAATATCCAACCCATCTTGCAAAAGACCTGATTTGACTACATGCATAACATATCCTACATCATCTCCGTCAAAATTAGCAGTTATAACAACTGTATCGCCGTTGTAATCGGGCAGCCTCATTAGAAAATCTACATTTTCGTATGTATTGCCTTTCCATAACGTTTTCAACGGCAAATCTTCGGGAACCATCCATTTTGTTGAATCCCAATCCAAATCTTTTGTTGAACAAATAAAATTGGAATCAAGTTCCATTATAGGCTTTGAAATGTCTTCCGCCGACTTGTCAATAAGAATTTCTTGTGAATGTTCTTGTGGCAGTTCCACTATTTTTCCGTCGTCATCAATCCTATACGCATAGGTTGCAATGGCGTCGTACACTGTTTCGTACGGGTCGTCTGCCGAAACGTCCACACAACTTTTTCTGTCTTTGAGTCGGATTACATTCTTTTCATCGTAAGTGAAATTTCGAGAAAACCTACATTCACTGCCCATGTACGCATAAACAATTAGTTTGTCGATAAATTTGCCGTCGGAATCGAATGTTTGCAACTGAATCCAGGCTTTTATTCCCATGCAGACATCATCATCCATTTTATCGTCATAAACCGCAAACAACAACACTTTGTTGTGATTCACATCTGACAGACGTTTGATGAAATGCCCCGGTTCGTTGCTTATAAAGTCGAAATCAAACGACAGATGTTTCCAACCGTTGTCGCAATGAAACATTTTGTCCATCTCGTTCGTTTCTGGCGAAATGTTAAAATGTTTATTAAAGGTTTCTTGCGTGAGCATCCATTGCAATACAGAATTTCTGTCACTATCGGTCATTGAAAACGGCAGTTTCTGAATCGGCACGTTGTCCCATACGTTATTATCCGTCGCAGGTTTGCACGAAACATACGCAACAGAAACAAGCAAAACCAACAGGACAAGAATGTTTTTCATAAAAAAGATTTTTTCAATTAGCTTACAACGATTGTTTATAACCATACTCCAGGAGCAATTCATCGGCAAGATATTCATCGCTGAAACAATGCATGTCGGCAACACCGTTACTGATTAGTTCATACGTAGTGGAATCGTAAAACTTGCCCAAAGCATCTTCGTAACTTATTTGAGCAGATTCGGCAAACAACTTTACTATGCGTGCGTACTTCATTTGCAATATAGTGGGATTTGCCTGCATAATTATAAGGATTGTGATGATTGAAAATGAAGATATTTGTCTAAAACCCGTTGCGAAGTAATACAAACCTGATGATTGGGCTTTTTGTACCGTAATTGGTCAAGCGCTTGTTCACGAGTATATACACCCGAAAAATATAAATCAATGGTGTCAAAAACCTTATCATCGGCAATACCGCCTTCTATTACGTCGAATTCTTCGTGTTCAAGACCTTTTCTGCATGCAGCTACAAAATCAAGCCAATCTCCGTCATAGGCGGGAAAAAACTTATGTGTGCAATCGTTCCGATTGTCATCAAGTTCGTAACAATTGAGAATTGCCTGTTCGCCACGTTTCAAGAATCGCTCGCCATAACGCACCGCCTGCTCTTTAACAGGAGTGAGATAAAAACCTATTCCAAAATCAAGCCGAGAACGGGAATGCAGAATGTCGGGCTTACGAATTTCTATAGTTGAAGTATGGTACAAAATCATGACAAAACACCTTTTTTGTGCATAAACGAAACCAAGTCGTCAACAATGTATTCTTTTGAAAATGAATGAAGTACATCATAACAAGGGACTATGTACCCATCAATGATATTTGAATCCTGCATAAGATGATAGGTTTCCTTCGCACTCTTGTTAAGACGACTCGCGACGTTGTTAACGCAAAATATCGTGAAATTTAGTATTTTGTAATCCATACTTTTTCCACATTCAATTTATCCTTATGCAAAAATAAAAATCTTAAGAAAAAAACAAAGAACGAGATTATGTTTTTTCAACGAGTAAACTTACGGCTACAAATTTATTCATCACTCAAGCGTCTTAAAAACTCTGGCTTTAGAAATGGCTTTATTTCTTCAAAAGAAAATTCGGCTAACAGTGGAAAACCTCTATGATACCAATACACAAAAACGAATTTTATGACTCCGTTAGAGTCCGTTTTTATTTCATATTTGGATAAATCAATATATTCTTCCTTGAAAAGTTCGTCAAATACGGTCGAAGGAATAAAAGAACCTTGAGGTTTCATTTTTTTATATATTTTTTTTGTCAACGTTTCTTTATTAACAAATACATCTTCACCCAAATTCCAATCTTCTTTCAAATCAAATGTAAAATATACAGGAAATCCTATCTCAAACATTAATTCTCCTTGAAAATACTGAATCATCAAGTTCAATATTCCATTTTTTTCGTAATTGATAGTATATAACTCATTTACATAACCTTTTTTCTGTAAACAATCCCAAGAGCCATTGCAATCAAGAATCATTTTCTTCTTGTAATTTAAACGTTCTTTATATGTTCCAAAAAACAGAGTGTCTCCAAAAATTGGAAAAACCTCTTGTATCGTATGAAAAACTCTGGGGGTTCCACAGGCAAGTTCCTGAAGTTCAAAATGTATGCCATCCAAGTTGAATGTATCTGTTATTATTTCTGGTTGATAGCAAAGTTCATTATGCGCTATAACTTGCATAGAATCAATCATTTTTGCGTCAAACTCATCTAAATGCAAATTATCGAATTTGTAGGTCTTTGTATATTGACACGTTCCACTAGATTCAAAATAAATGCTGTCAATTTTATTGTCCTCAACATATATGTCAGCTACGAATGTGTCCATGCCCCCAAAGTGTAAGTTTATTTCTATTACAAAACCATTTGGGGTTGGTCGCAAATTTGGATAAGTTTTCATATTGTCCCTTTTGTGCAAGACATTTTCATAAATCCTTATTTTATTAGTTTTCATATCAGAAACAACCAACAAGTCGTTTCCAATAGTATCTGGAGGAGTACAATCCCAGCACCCCGGATACATATAGAACGGAGTTAATATGGCAACACTGTCCTTACCATTACCTGCACAGATACAATCCCATGTAGCATAATAATTGGATATTTGTGCACCGCATCTCTTATAGTAACCTTTTGCAATGTTGTAACAATCACTATCTTGGTTACAATTGCTATCATCTGATTTTGGTGAAATCACAATTTCCTGACTTTTACATATCGTTGTACATAAAAGCAACAGCAGCGCAAGGCATACATTCATGAAAAAACGAAAAAGTTTCAAAATCAAAAATGTTTGGAATTCAAAAATAAGATTTTTTCTTTACTTTTTGTCTTCGGTGGGGAAAAGTATAAAGTAAACCATGAAGAAATATTTGGATTTTACGGAGATTATTCCGTACATTTGCTCAAAATAAAAACACGATGGCATATACTATAAGCAATACTATTATTAAAAATCCAACAAAATCATGTATGGATAGATTACGGAAAATGGGAGAAGAAAAGGCCAAACGGCTTTCTCGGATTCAGGAACGTTGGGAAAAAGGAGAATACAAAAATGCTGAAATCATCCACGTAAAATAGATTATGGAAGATTTCATACGATTGCTTTCATCCAACGAGGGCGATTCTTATCTTATAACGATTTCCGAGGAAACCAGTCTTTTGTCCAAGGAAACTCTGCAAATAATTGGTGATGTAAAAGTTGTTGGAATCGATTTGCGTCGTCTTATCGGTTCTACTTCTACAAGCATCGAAATGTTAACTTCAATAGAAAACGTTATTGCCGATTACTTCCTGAATCATAATGACGTAATGATATTCTATTATTGCGATTTTATCAATCCAATTCCGCATACATACAAAAAAGACGTGCCTCCCCAAGAATACAGAAGTAATTTGTTTAGACTAATGTTTGAAAGATATGTGAGTTCTCACAATGTTGACAATGTTCATTTATCTATAATCACTGTCCAGGGAACAGAAGAAACATTCTACTTTCATCTAATATATAGGGAATGTCATGCTCATTTAGCCCCCGTCATTAGTCAAGATATTAACGAAGGATATGGTAAATAAAATCCTTTATTTTATTGTCGACTGAGTTGCGAAGCGTCAAGAAAATCAACGGAGTGCAGCGTGAAAAGAGTAGGTGCCTTAATACGTGAAAAATTATAAAACAATGATGCGGCACTTCAACTCTTTTAGCGGAACGCAGTTGATTTTTAGCGGAGCAAGTCCGTCTTGAACTTTTGTATTACTTTTCTTTCAAGAGAAAAAGTAACAAGTTATTATTGTTCTAAAATCTCCAGCATTTCGGAAGGAGTGACAACTATGGGCTTTTGAGGGAAATGCTTTTTATTGCCCGTAACAAGGTACGCGTCCTCTTTCGACAAAGCAACTTCGTAGAAAACAATGTCTTTGGGGTCGGGGAAGCACTCGGTGCTGTGGATACGTTGTGAGGATAACCCTTCTGATTCAATAAAATTGATAACATCGGTTATCTCACCATCGTCAAATTTGAATTTTGGTCGTCTAAAAACTTCTTTATATTCGTTAAGTATCTCAGAGTTATATAGAAGTTTTATTTTGCGTTTCTGTAAAGCATTCAACACTTTGGTTGTGGCAGACAGAGGATTCTTTGTCAATAATGCAGACAATAACACATTGGTGTCAATAACGGCATAAATCATCATTTCCCTTCTCTATATAAGCGTATTTCTTCGTTTATTTCATCCAATGTCAAATCTGGTAATTCTCCAGCTTCTGCTTTTGCTCTAATAGCGTTAAAAGCGGAAATACCTTTGTCGTATATCGAACGATTATCAACTTCTATCTCAAATGGGATTTTTCGTTTTCTCACTACCGCATTAGCAAAAACGTTCATTGCAGTGTTGGAACTCATTCCAAATTGTGCGCAAAGGTCGTCGAACTGAGCCTTTAGTTGTGAATCCATACGGACTGTCATTGATACTTGTGCCATAATTGTATTGTGTTTAATTTATGGCAAATATATGCAATT
Source organism: Bacteroidales bacterium (assembly GCA_017552705.1). Lineage (GTDB taxonomy): Bacteria > Bacteroidota > Bacteroidia > Bacteroidales > UBA1715 > UBA1715. Next base: position 8,391 of record JAFZOY010000074.1, on the reverse strand, counting down.
CTATGGCAAAATGACGAAAATTCACATAAATTTATTTCACATCCTGCACAAGACGGACAGATAGCAACAGAAAGGGTAGTATGGAACGTAAAAGTTTCAATACAAATGCTTGATAATAGCATTCAAATCGTTACAAACAATGATTGGTGTCTTACCAACGCTTCTGTTTCGTGGCTGAAAACGCCCCAATGTAACGGCATCCATCATTTTTGCAACAAATTCAGATTGGTTAATTATTTCAACGTTCTTAGTTCCATGAAGAATGTTATACAATTCATCGGCGGCCGAACGTGAAATAAGTTCCACACCTTGCATATCCAAAAGATATTCGTCGCCGTTTTGCAACGTCGTGGCAAATTGTTCCATAACCGCACGGGTGCGGATTTCCGAACCATAAAGGTCTTTCATCTTCAAAATATGCTTCATCACGATATGTATTTATAAAAGTTAAACGATTGGGGAATGTTGACAGGTATTCTTGCAATAACCAACGTCCCGCCCCATTCTATGCTTTCAGGCAATTCAAAAATGTTAATCGCCGATTTGTCGTACAATAATAAGGCATTTCCCGACATAATGCTGAACACGCCGTTCAACCCATCTACAATCAATTTTGCATTGGAAGAAATTCCGTACCCTCGATTTTCTGCATTCGGCAGATTTTTGGTAGAATACCCGTCTTTGGCGAGTGACAATGCCTGTGCGTCACTGTTGCCAATCAAATCTAGATATAATTGTTTTTCTATGAAACTTCCATAAATTGTAATTCCCTTGTCGGCAAGACACAAATCAATCGTGTTCAGTTCGGTATTGTACTTTGCAAAAGCGAATCCTTTTTCTGATTTGGAATGTTGTTGCATATTGCAGACCATTTCGTCCAAGAAATACGAAACAATTTGTTTCATAGGATGCAGTTCTTCTGAACCACAAATGGTGTTTTCTATTTCTTCAATTACAAAATCTGCATCGTTGTTTTGCAACAAAAATTCATGGATTTTACATTGTTTTGGTAACGAAACCCTTGAATTTCCTTTTGCATAAATAGAAATTATGGCATTACATAAATCATTTGTACACAAGGAATTGTCTATTTTATTTTTCCCAATCAAAGAAAAAATAAGTCCCAAAATTTTATTGACCGATTCGGAATTTCCTATACTAATTTGCGCTTGTTGCATAGAACTTACCAATTATTACAAAAATAGAAAAAAGATTATGATTTCAAAAATCAACAAAATATTCTTTCAAAATTCATGCAAATATTGTTTACGTTCTGTCAGTTTCATTTTTTTTACTATTCGTATTACGCAAGTTTAATATTTTTTTGTTTTTGCGTAATAGATATTCGTTATTTTTATTTCTTCACATTCTGCACAAGGCGGACGGAACGTCCAGAATTACGCATACCAAAACGGGTTTGTAAACTTTTTGTTTTACAATTCGTCAATTTTCACAATCCCGTGCATTACCGCATAAATTGTAAGATGACCGAGGGAGCGTGAACCCAATTTTTCGGAGATATTGTTGCGGTGAAACGCTACGGTTGCCATAGTAATGTGTAGTTTCTCGGCGATTTCCTTGTTGAAATATCCCTGAACCACATATTTCAAAACTTCCTGTTCACGAGAAGATAGTGTATTTTGCTCGTTTTCAGCATCTTGCTTGTCAAATCTCAAGTCGCTATGCCCATGTGGATGTCCCATCTGGTGCAGGGAAAGCAGTTCCTTCAACAAAAGTTGTTCCGGCTGTGAAACATCGATAGTCCGAAAACCGTTGTCGCGCATCAGTTTGCCGTCGCCTTCGCAAAGTACGATGGTTTTTCGCTTGAGCGGTGCAAAGAAATCCATTGCATTGAAAACAATGTTGGAACTTGCAAAAAAGTGGACTATCTCGTCGGACATATTGTCCTGCAAAGCCTGTATCGATGTGTAAATCTGAACATCTATACGTGGAATAATGTCAATAAGTATTGACTGCAACGCAATGCTGCTCAATGAATTAGTGTCGATTATCGCTATTCTGTATTCCATTTTCTTACTGTGCAAAGATAATAAAAACGGCAAAAGTGAAAACTAACAAATATATGAGTTGTTTCGCCTGCCACATACCGATAGTTTTGCGGCATGAAATTATTGTCGCTTATATTGCTTCAAATATTGTCGGGAAATCCGTCCGACACGATTATAGATATTGGATTGGTGACGGTTTCCGCTTCTATAAAGAATTCTGGCGAAACAGACGAATTGGCGTTGGCATCGTCGTCGTTCAATATAAAGGAAATAGAAAGCAAAAACTTGAATTCCGTGAAAGATGCGTCGATTTCGGTGCCGAATTTCTACCAACCAAAGTACGGCTCACGCATCACATCGTCTATTTACATACGCGGATTTGGTTCTCGAATAGACCAGCCTGCAATGGGACTGGTAATTGACAATGTTCCGATAATGAACAAAAATGCTTTTGACTTTGATTTTCTCGACATTCGTCGAATCGCTGTATTACGAGGCCCACAAGGCACGCTTTACGGAAGGAATTCCAATGGTGGCGTGATGGACATTCACACCATTTCGCCGTTGGCTTGGCAAGGAACCAAAATCAGCGTAGGATTTGACTCGGAGCCTGCTTACAATGCACAAATTTCCCATTATGGTATATCCAAAACCAAACGACTCGGATATGCTATTTCTGCCCAATTTACGCATCATGACGGTTTTTTTACCAACACCTACAACGGTGCGAAATGCGATGCAGGAAATTCATTTGCAGCCCGTTCAAAAATCCATTGGCTTCCAAAATCAGGCCGTTGGGACATTGAAAATACGCTTTCGGGAAACGTAGTGGACGAAGGAGGGTATGCCTATAAACGTTTCGATACGGAACAAAACCTGTTGAATCCAGTGAGATACAACGACACGTGCCACTATTCCCGTATAAGCATTATTGACGGGCTTGTGGCGAAATATTCGGGCTCAAACGTTGATTTTGCCTCGGTGACCAGTTACCAGTTGCTGTACGATAATATGTTGTTGGACAATGACTTTACAGCTGAATCGTATTTTACATTGCAACAAAAACAATGCGAAAATGCTGTTACACAAGAGTTTATATTGAAACGACACGATAAGACAAAGCAATGGCAATGGAACACGGGATTATTCTCGTTTGTGAAACAACTCAACATGGATTCGCCGGTGACATTCAAACGCGACGGGATTGATAACCTTATTCTCAACAATGCCAATGCGGGAATCCACAGCGTTTTTCCTACAAATGAAATACAAATCGCAGATTCTTCATTTCCTATTTTATGCAATTTTACGATTCCGACAATTGGAGCGGCTGTGTTCCACGAATCGAGATGGAACGTCGGCAAATGGAGATTTACCGCAGGGCTGAGAGTTGACTTTGAACACGCCGAAATGGATTACGACGAGCAATGCGACATTCACTATCGTTTCGACATGACAATGAGCAGTTTCAAGAATCTTCATTCCAATTTCACAGGAAAAGAAAAAACGACTTCGCTTGTGGCGTTGCCAAAGGTTTCTGCGCAATATTTCTTCGAACATGGGAGCGTGTATGTCTCGTTCGCCAACGGTCACAAGGCTGGTGGATTCAACACGCAGATTTTTTCCGATATAATGCAGTCGGTTTTGATGAATCAAATGATTCGCGACATAGGAATGACACCAAAATCAAATAATGTACAAACGGCCCGCGACACCAAATATGAGCCCGAAACGAACTATAACTTTGAAATAGGAGAGAAGTACCACCACAATTCGTTTTCGACGGCAACCACCATATTCTGGATTGAAGGCGTGAATCAGCAAATCACCGTTATGCCCGAGGGTAGTGGCATAGGTAGAATGATGTCGAATGCAGGACGGACGCGAAGTGTAGGATTTGAGAACAGCACACGTTTAACTCCGAACAATTGGACATTTGGCATAGATGCAGGCGTTACCGACGCCCGTTTCCGTGATTATCAATACAACGATACTACAAATTACAAGGGAAAGCACATGCCGTATGCACCAACTAGTACAGTCTCTGTTTCGGCGAAATATATGTGGGATATTCAGAAGAAATGGGTGGATAATCTCTCTTTTGCTGTTCAAAATCAGATGATTGGCAAAATTTATTGGAACGAAAGCAATAGCTTGTCACAGCCGATGTATGCTCTTCTTTCGGCAAATATCGGCTATCACAAAGAAAATCTGTCGATACAACTGTTTGTCAGAAATATTGCAAACACGCAGTATCACACATTCTATTTCAAGTCGATTTCGCGTGAGTTTTATTCCGACGGAACTCCTCGGACGATAGGTATCAATCTGAAATATTCAATTAGTAATTCATAAATTTTTAACACAATGAAACATTTACAATTTTTTGCAACTCTGCTTATTGCAGGAACAGTATTCACAGCGTGTGGAAACGACGACAACAAAAAAGAAGATCCGAAACCAGAAACTGAAGTAACGGCAAACGGCTCGTATTTTGGAACACTGGTAGTTAACCTTAGCGACGGTACGACGTACACTCAGGAAGAAGTTTCTGTTGACTACAATGAAACCGACACGGCAGGCTACGTACTTACGCTCTATCAAGTTTCGTTCTCGCCAAGAATGCCAATGAAATTAGACTTGATAATTCCTAATGTGGGAAATAAAAACGAAGATGGGAAAACAACTTTGTCGGGAGATGACATAATTCCATGGGCTATGGGTAAGGAATTCGAACAATACACAATCACAAATCTTTCAGGTACGATAAACGATGGAACATTTTCTGTTTCAATGAATTGTGGTAGTTCTCCGATGGTATTTACAGGGGAAAAGAAATAATCAACAACATATCTAATAAAAAAAGCCTCTACTCGAAAGAATAGAGGCTTTTTAATTGAAATATCTTGAAGAAATTATTTCACTTCCCAGGTATCGTTGGTCATCAACAATTCTTGGAAGTTGTGATATTTTTTCTTTTCCGAAACTTCTGCTATCTGTGCTTCAACGGCATCGTTGTATGTTGGAGCCTCAACATAGCGGATAACGCCAAGAGCGCTAGGGTAGTCAGGACCTTCCATCAATGCGAGTTTCAACTGCAATGTGTTGTCTTCGCAGTGTGCATCGTGAACCAAAAGGTCTTTTTCGGTGATACCGTTTTCGCCAAGTTTTACAACCTTGATGCCGAATCCGTCTTGCATAAGACCAAACTCGTTATTTTCGCCGAAAACCATCGGTTGACCATGTTTCAGGTAGATGGCATTTTTCTTACGTTCTTCTGGTTTATACACGCTTGCGTGCGTTCCGTCGTTGAAAATCACGCAGTTTTGAAGAATTTCGCAAACCGAGGCACCTTTGTGTGCTTGTGCAGCCTTCAAAATCTCAACAGTTCCTGCTGCATCGGTGGCAACGGCTCTTGCAAAGAAGTGACCGCGAGCGCCGAAACAAAGTTCTGCCGGACGGAATGGATCTTCAACAGTTCCGTAAGGTGATGATTTGCTGACAAATCCACGTGGCGAAGTAGGAGAGTATTGACCTTTTGTCAAACCATAAATACGGTTGTTCAAAAGAATCATATTCAAGTCGATGTTACGACGGTTTGCGTGGATGAAGTGGTTACCACCGATAGCCAAGCCATCGCCGTCACCAGAAATCTGCCATACTGTTAATTTAGGATTAGCAATTTTGCAACCTGTAGCAATTGCAGCGGCACGTCCGTGGATAGTGTTCATACCGTATGTAGCCATATAGTGTGGCAAACGGCTCGAACAACCAATACCCGAAATCACAGCCGTATCGTGTGGCGCAATTCCTATTTCAGCCATTGCTTTTTGCAGAGAAGCCAAGAAAAAATGGTCTCCACAACCTGGACACCAACGTGGTTGTCCTTTCTTAAAATCTTTTGCTTCGTATGTTATATTTTCCATTGTAATTTCCTCCTATTTGTTATAAATGTCTGTGAACGCTTTCACCAAATCTGCCACTGCAAATGGTTGACCTTTTACTTCGTTGAATTGGAATGGTACGAAATTGTCAACTTTCATACGCAACCAACCGGCGAACTGACCAAGGTTTTGTTCTGCAACAACCACTTTCTTGTATTTCTTCAATACTGAAGCTGTATTTTTTGGAAGTGGGTTGATGTATCTGAAATGAGCAAGGGCAACTTTATTGCCTGCGTTTCTCATTTCGTTCATTGCAGCGTGCAAGTGGCCATACGTTCCACCGAAACCAACAATCAACAATTCTGCATCATCCTTGTCTCCAAGAACTTCAACGTCAGGAACTTGGATTTTGTCAATCTTTTCTTGACGAAGATGCGTCATCAAGTTGTGGTTTTCAGGATTTGTTGAAATTGCACCTGTCTTGCTGTCTTTTTCCAAACCGCCAAGAATGTGGGTGAAACCTTCCGTTCCAGGAACAGCCCAATAACGAACACCGTCGGCGTTACGTTGGTATGGAGCCCACGAACCTTTCATATCTGGCGTTACGTATGGAGGTTTGATTGCTGGATATTCTTCCAATTTAGGAAGTTTCCATGCTGCCGAACCGTTTGCAACGTATGCGTCTGTCATAAGCACAACAGGAGTCATGTGTTCCAAAGCGATTTTACAAGCTATGTACGCCATATCGAAACAATCTGTTGGCGAAGCTGCGGCAAGCACAGGCATTGGAGATTCACCGTTACGGCCGAACAATACTTGAAGCAAGTCGGTTTGTTCCGATTTCGTTGGAAGACCAGTTGCCGGTCCGCCACGTTGTACGTCAAGCACAACGATAGGCAATTCCATAATCACAGCCAAGTTCATTGCTTCCGATTTCAAGCAGATACCAGGACCCGAAGTCGATGTACAAGCCAAAGCACCACCGAAAGCAGCACCAACAGCAGAAGCACATCCTGCGATTTCGTCTTCGCATTGTACGGTTGTAACGCCCAACGATTTATGTTTTGACAATTCATGAAGCACGTCGGTTGCAGGAGTGATAGGGTATGAACCCAAATACAACTTCAAACCGGCTTTCTCGGCAGCGGCAATCATACCGTAAGCAGTTGCCTTGTTACCGTTGATGTCCATAAATACGCCTTTTTGTTTCGTGGCGTTTGCGCTTTCAATACGATATGTTGTAGCCGATGCGTGAGTATTGTGTCCGTAGTCGTAACCAGCGTTCAATACTTTGATGTTTGCTTCTGCGATTTCAGGCTTTTTAGCGAATTTCTGACGAAGCATTTCCTCTGCATACGGCACGTTGCGGTCGAACAACCAGCAAACCAAACCGAGAGCGAACATATTTTTACAACGAACTGACGACTTGAAATCCAAGCCGGAGTCTTTCAGCGCGTCAACACACATAGAAGTGATAGGAGCGGAGATAACCTCGTTTTTGATACCCATTTCTTCAAACGGGTCGTTTGTTTGGAATTCAGCTTTTTTCAAGTCAGCTTCCTTGAAAGAATCAGTATCTACAATAATAATAGAACGAGAAGTACAGAATTTGTACTGAGTTTTCAACGCAGCTGGGTTCATAGCGATAAGCACGTCGCATTTGTCGCCCGGAGTCAAAACTTTCTCAGCACCAATGTGTACTTGGAAACCAGATACACCCGTCAATGAACCCTGCGGGGCGCGTATGTCTGCCGGATAGTCGGGGAACGTACTGATATCGTTGCCGACTGTTGCCGAAATTGTGGAAAAAATGTTACCTGCCAATTGCATTCCGTCGCCGGAATCGCCTGTGAAACGAACAGCAATGTTGTCCACAGATGTCACATTTTGTTTGTTATCAGTCATTATTATATTGTTTTAAGAATTGTGGCAAAAGTAGCAATTTTTTTTATTATTGAAAATGTAAATACTTGTAAATAATTAAAATACGTGTTTTACGTATCTGGTTGATATTCATGCTGAAAAAACGCCCCTGAATTTTGGAGAGCATATCAGTAACAATTTTTCATTTTGTTAATAAAATTTTTGGCAAGATTCTTGACAAAAGGGGTAGTGATATTGTAAATTTAAGAACTAAAAAAATTTATAGAGTTATGCTGGAATATTGTTATAAGGTATTGACGAAAATGAGTTTCGACGCAGACTTGTTTCGTAAGGAATTAAAAAAATGTCTCGGCTATTTGACTCCAGGCGATGCTGAAATTTTAAGAGGTTGGGCTCGCGAAAACTACAAAGATTTAATAGCTGCATGATGTGAAAAAGGGAGCTTCAGAAAGGCTCCCTTTATTTTTGCTAACATATCCCGTCCTAAAATAGCGTTACAAAAAAAGTAACGTAAAATGAAAGATAAAGAAAAACAGTATGTTAAGCGAACCCAAAAAGATTATTCAATGTCTTTTAAGTTGTCGGTTGTAAAGGAATACGAAGCAGGCGGCATC
>JAFZOY010000073.1 GCA_017552705.1 Bacteroidales bacterium | reverse complement strand
GCAACGGCGATGACAACGGAAATGGCAACGGCGATGACAACGGAAATGGCAACGGTGACGACAATGGAAATGGCAACGGCGACGACAACGGAAATGGCAACGGCGATGACAACGGAAATGGCAACGGCGATGACAACGGAAATGGCAACGGTGACGACAATGGAAATGGCAACGGCGACGACAACGGAAATGGCAACGGCGATGACAACGGAAATACCGAAACATCGGTAAATGAATTAAATACAGGAATAAACATCTACGCAATTGACCACACCATTATCGTTGAAAATGCCACCGATGAAATCCGCGTTTATGACATTATGGGGCAATTGATTTGTAGGGACGCAACGCCTTGCGTCCGCACGAAAATCCCATTGGAAAAATCAGGTGTTTATATCGTGAAAATTGGCAATTTGTCGAAGAAGGTGATTATTGAATAATTTTATTGATTATGAAAAAGATACAGGTTCTGATTGCGGCGTTTATGCTGACGGCGGGCTCGCTGACGGCGCAAACCATTGTTGACAGCGTGCTCTATATCAAAGAAGGCACCACCGAAATAAAAGGGCAAGCCTACTACGGAATAACAACCTTCAAAAAAGTGGTGATTCCCTCTACAGTCACAAAAATCGGCAGTCTTGCGTTTCATAGTTGCGCGAATCTTGAGGAAATCGACATTCCCGCATCGGTTGAAACCATTGGCAATGCGGTGTTCCAAAACTGCACGTCGCTTACAAAAGTTACACTGCACAATGGTCTAAAAAATTTGAGTTACAGGCTTTTCAAGAATACGGCAATCAAGGAAATCACTATTCCATCGACCGTAACGGAATTTGGTGACTATTCTTTTTCCGAGTGTGACAGCCTCTCCATAATCCGAGTTGACAAATATTCCGATGCGCACGCGTATTACAACACTGATTCGCGGATGCAACTCACTGACAACGAACCCGTTCAACCCAAGGAACAGTGGATTGCCACGGCAAAATACAATATTATTGAAGACGGCATTTTGTATGTGGGTATTGGCGTGACGAAAATCAACGACAATCAATACAAAGACAATCAGAACATTAAAGAGATTCATTTTAAAGATACGGTTACGCAAATGGCAGGTATCGGCACCAGCGCATTCCGAAACTGTACGGGCTTGACAAAAGTTGTGATTCCAGGAAATGTCAAATCAATTGGCGACTGGGCGTTTGCAGGCTGTACGAACCTTGAGGAGATTGTGTTTGAGGAAGGCGTTCAAAAACTGATTGTGTATGCGTTTGTTGATTGTCCTAAACTACAATCGGTTACATTGCCGAAATCGATTCAATCAATCAAAAAGGAGAATATTCTGACGGAAAATAAATCCACAAGAATTTTTCATTGCTGGTTGGGAAGCGAGGCTTGCAACATTGCCTTGAACAACGGCAATAGAGTTGATATTATCGGCATTGATGAGGAACATGCGGATAGCATTGATTTGAAGTATTTTGTCGTTGCCGACAACAAAACAATAAAGGCTGGGTTGTTCCAGAATTTGGCGTTTGAGCTGATTGACCTGAACAACAATATCACCGAAATCGGTGAAAACGCATTCAACGACAAATCAATTCTACGCATAAAACGCAACACTTACGCCGACACGTGGGCAAAGCAGAACGGCTACTATCTCTGCGGTGTGCTTGCCGATTTGAATCTTTACACAAAAGACAAATCAAAAGAAATTGTGGAAGATTTCACCCGATTTTTATGCGATGACGACCCTTATGCCGAATGGACAACTTGCTCGTTCAACACGCAGCATCCGTTGAAACTTGAAGAAGTCGACAACAAACTCGTCTTAACTTCATATATGCTCTATCCGTGTGAAAATGTTACAGTTACCTCAATAGACGGAAAGACACTCATCAGCAACAAAACAATTTATCCGCTTACGCGAACCGTGTTGTGCGATTTTGATTTTTTAGAAGACAGCGTTGAGCATTATACGCTTACAACCGACGATGCATTTTATCAACGACTTGCCTCAAATCCAGTAAGTTGGAATATCTCGTTTAATCGCCTTGCGCGTCGAACCACACCAATTGCTTCAGATAAATTGTTTGAAACAATGCGCCCCGTTTATGCGCGTGAGTGGATTCCTGGCATCTTCAATGTTGCATACATAATCGGTTCCGAGGAATATGAAAGACGATGCTACGAAGCGGTTGAAAACAAAACACTTGTAACCGATGAGGCTCTAACTGTTCCTCTTACGAAAGAGCAGATGGAAAAACTTCTGAAAAAAACAAAAAGTTGGTCTCTTACTTTAGGTCGGGATAATATAGCAGGAGTAGGCGGCGGAAACATTCTTACCATGTCAGCCCCCTTTATTTTTCAGATTGCACAGGGGAAACCAAGTGCTTTCTGGCACGAGTTCTCGCACTGTATGGGCTGGGCTCACGAGCAGGGAAACATGTGCTACGAAGGCCGTCCAGAACCGTATAATGTAGATTGGCCCAGTATTGGAAGTTATTTGTATCAGGAAGAATATAAAAAAGGCACCGTTCCGTATATCTTTGATAGTTACACTTTAAACTCAAAATTATTCTCAAAAGACGAACTATATCCCGAAGACATAGAGAACGATACCGTTGTAAATGGCACGCTCTATATTACCGAAGGAATGCCTTACGTCTGCTCTCACAAAACTGAAACTGATTTCACTAAGGTTGTTATTCCTACTTCGGTTGAGATACTTAACGAATCGGCTTTCCGCGAAACAGCGATACAAGACATTTCAATTCCGTCAAACGTGGTGATAATCAACAAGAACGCTTTCCAGTCTTGTCAGGATTTGAAAAGCATTGATATCCCCAACAGCGTGAAGTCAATCGGTGATGCTGCTTTCCAAAACTGTACCGCACTTACTTCGGTGGAAATACCAAATAGCTTACGAGAAATAAATTACAGATTGTTTAAAGCTTCGGGACTTACCGAAATCAACATTTCAAGCACGGTTAAAGTTATTGGTAAAGAAGCTTTTGCAGACTGCCAGAATTTGAAAAAGGTAGTGATTGCTGACGGCGTGCGGAAAATTGGCGACAAAGCGTTTTATAACACAGGAATTGATACGATTGAGATTCCAGAAAGTGTTACAATTCTTGGCAAAAACATAACGTCGAAAGGCGTTGTCTGGAAGGTGAAATACGGCAGTGCTGCTTACTATGCGGCGTTGGAAAACAATTATCCGATAGCGCTTTTGCCAGAACCAATGGAGAATATAGCTACACAAATTATTGTCGACAGCGAAAATGCTGAAGTGGCATCAACCGAAGGTTGGCAGACGGACGATTTCACTTCGAGTTATGAACGCCGCACGTGGAATTTTTCAAGCGAACTGAAAGGTGCAGGCACTTACACCATAACGTTCAAATACACAGATGGTGCGAATATGCTCTGCCTTGCCGACGCGCTCTTCACCGCCGATGGAAATCCAGTTGGTTTCGTTGCCGAAAGACAGACGGCTGGCTACAATCCTAAACAGATTGTTTATGAAATCACCATTCCCGACGGAACCGAAAACTTGATGTTTTACGCACTTGCCAAAACCGATGGTGGCACCAACTCAAAAGGAACAATCTCTGTTAGTTATCAACCAAGTAACAATGGCGAGAATGGAAACGGCAATGGTGGCGATAACGGAAATGGAAACGGTGACGACAATGGAAATGGCAACGGCGACGACAACGGAAATGGCAACGGCGATGACAACGGAAATGGCAACGGCGATGACAACGGAAATGGCAACGGCGATGACAACGGAAATGGCAACAGCGATGACAACGGAAATGGCAACGGCGATGACAACGGAAATGGCAACGGTGACGACAATGG
>JAFZOY010000072.1 GCA_017552705.1 Bacteroidales bacterium | reverse complement strand
TAAATCCTTGATTTGTTCCGTGGTAACCATGCTACTTTTTCTTGGATTCAACAATTCTATCGACGCACGAAAGCGAAATCTCAGTTTCGTAGCCGCGAGTTTGTCCAAAATGAATCAACTTGCTTTTCCGTTGATACTCGTCGTTGATATGCAAAGATTGGTTTTTGCGTTTCAATTGGTCGAAAATCATTTGTTCGTAGTCAACAGTCGAGAAAAACGAATCAAACGCCTCGTCAATCTCTTCTTCCTTGAAACCACGCAATGTAAGGTTATAGCGGATTTTTACCCGCCCCCACTTGTTGTAGTAGAATTTTCCACGAATGAACGAATAGATATATCGTTGACCGTCAAGGAATTTCTCTTTGTTCAGCTTGTCAACAATCTTTTGTGCCGCATCGCCAGTAATGCCCCACAGCATCATTTTCTGACGGACATCAAATTCACTTCGTTCCATTTTCGAGCAGTACGACATCAATTTGTCCAATGCCTGCTCTGGTGTTAATCTTCTTACGTTCATTATTCTATATCATCTATAATAAGCAAATCGTCAACCTGAAAGGTGACTTGTAAATCAATTTCTTTTTTCTCGGTTGATTTCTCTACAACCACATTGCGTTTTGTACGCAAGTAATCGGCACACACAAATTCAACCACATATGAACCTTCATCCAAGAAACATTCAAAATTTCCCTCGGAATCGGAATGCAGTTCTTTTACCACCACATTTGAAACCTCGCGGCGAACCAAAATCTTTGCTTGCGAGAATTTGTTTGCTTTATCCTCGAATGCAATAGTTCCTTTCAAAACAGCTGGAACTATATGATTCTGTTCCACATAATCCACTTGGAAAATATCAAATCCGCCGAAGGTGAAATATCCTTCGTTGAATGCCACAGAATAAAAGCCCTGTTTTCCGTCAGACGATGGTTTATAAAACATATTGTCATCAGGAGTGTTGATTGGATGTCCGAGATTTTCTGGTTCCGACCATACACCATTAGTATTCACCGACTTAAAAACATCAAAACCACCCATATTATAATGACCAACCGAAGTGAAATATAATGTTTTTCCGTCTGCCAATATATATGGCGACGACTCGTCGTATTCAGTGTTAATCGTTTTGCCCAAATTTTCAAGTTTCGACCACTCAAATTTTGATTTGTTTTTCAAAACACTTTTCCAGATATCGTAACCACCCATACCGCCTTCCTTGTTCGAAGCGACGTATAGCGTATTTCCATCGTCGGAAATGGCAGCTTGACAAATCATTGCATCGGGGACATTTATCGTTTTTCCGAATTTCTTTGCCATACTCCACGACGATGAACGACTTGGACGAGTACTATAATAGAGAGTTCCTCCTTTTAGAATATCGGACATTTCCTCAATGTTTTGATGTTTGCATAAAAGCATAAACGTACCTTCCGCATTCACACTCAACACACTACAGTTTCCAAACGTAAGCATTTCGTCAGAAATATCGCGCGGCGCCGACCATTGTTCCCCACCAAGAAAACGAGTCATATAAATACGCAATTTCTTTTCGATTGAGCCTTCGGAACCATCTTTATAAATCACCTGTTGCTTTTCCAAACGAGTGAAAAACAGCAACTTACCATCGGCAGTCGGACATGGATTGAAATCGTTGAATTCTGTGTTCAACACGTTTCCAATATTGAAAATTTCTACAGGCACAGGCTTTTTAATAATTTCGGCGGCAGTTCTACACGAAATCATTTCGCGCATAGCCCTTTTCCGAGCCTGCAATTCGTTTGGCGACAATCTGTCGATATATTGCTGATATGCGGCAACACCCTCTTCATAGAATTTATTGGTATGGTAACCGCGAGCCAACGCATACCAAGCAGTTATTGGAGCCTTGCGTTCCGAGGCGGAACCTTCAATATAATCAGGCGTAACTTCCTTGACAGCTTTTTTCAAATAATTGATGGAACGCCCCGCTTCGAACGGCATTCGTTGATAGCAAATACCTATTTTATAATTTATATTGCAATTTTCAGGATCTTCCTTCAATATATCCTTATAGATTTCCAACGCTTTTTCGTAGTCGCCGTTAAAGAAGAAATATTCGGCTTCAAGCCTCATAGACTGGATTTTATCTTCCTGAGTCTGCGAAAATGCAGCCAAAGAAAGAAATACCGCCACAAATATCGAACAAAAGAATTTATACATCGCAGTTCAATTTTGAGTCAAATATAATAAAAGTTGCAGAATAGCAACCTCATTTTGATTTTTATTAAAAAAGTATGCGTTTCCCTTCAAAAATTGCAAAAAATTCCGTTGCTTTGTATGGCAAAATCGAAAAAACGTAAATTGTTCGATTGCAGATGTTTAACTAAATAAAAATTTGTATGGCTAATTATTTTAATGAAATTCCATTCCGCATTAAATTGGCAGAACTTGGAAAATGCGACTTTATGGACCGTTCGGAATTTGTAAACGGTTGTAACTATCTTAAAGGTAAAAAAGTTGTGATTTTAGGTTGCGGTGCTCAAGGTTTCAACCAAGGTTTGAACATGAGAGACAGCGGTTTGGACGTTTCGTATGCATTGCGTCAGGAAGCTATTGACCAAAAACGTCAATCGTGGAAAAACGCCACTGAAGCTGGTTTCAAAGTTGGCACGTTCGAAGAATTGATTCCAACTGCTGATTTAGTTCTTAACTTAACTCCCGACAAACAACACACTCCTGTTTTGAAAAAAGCGCTTCCTTTGATGAAAAAAGGTGCTTGCCTTTCATACTCTCACGGTTTCAACATCGTTGAGGAAGGTACTCAAATCAGAAAAGACATCACAGTAATCATGGTTGCTCCAAAATGTCCTGGAACAGAGGTTCGTGCTGAATATGTTCGTGGTTTCGGTGTTCCTTGCTTGCTTGCTGTTCACCGCGAAAACGATCCTAACGGCGACGGTATGGAAATCGCTAAGGCATATGTTTCTGCTATCGGTGGCGACCGCGCCGGTGTTCTTTCTTCATCATTCGTTGCTGAAGTAAAGTCTGACCTTATGGGTGAACAAACTATCCTTTGCGGTATGTTGCAGACAGGTTCTCTTCTTTGTTTCGACAAAATGGTTGAAAAAGGCATCAACCCAGGCTGGGCTGCAAAATTCATCCAATATGGTTGGGAAACTATCACCGAAGCATTGAAAATCGGTGGTATCACCAATATGATGGACCGTCTTTCAAATCCTGCAAAATTGAAAGCATTCTATCTTGCTGAAGAAATGAAGGAAATTATGCGTCCTTTGTACCGCAAACACATGGCTGACATCATTTCTGGCGAATTTTCAAAGACAATGATGGAAGACTGGGCTAACAACGACGTGAAATTGTTGACTTGGAGAAAAGCAACTGGAGAAACTGCTTTCGAGCAAACTCCAATCTCTAACGACGAAATCAAAGAACAAGAATATTTCGACAAAGGTACGTTGATGGTTGCCATGGTTAAAGCCGGCGTTGAATTGGCATTCGAATCAATGACTGAATCTGGTATCAAACCTGAATCAGCATACTACGAATCACTTCACGAAGTGCCACTAATCGCAAACACAATCGCACGTAAAAAATTGTACGAAATGAACAAGGTGATTTCCGATACTGCAGAATACGGTTGCTACTTGTTCGACAACGCTTGCCGTCCTTTGTTGAAGGATTTCATGAGCAAAATCGACACTGACGTTATCGGTAAGAACTACAATGATGGCAAAGATGCTCACGTTGACAACATGGAATTGGTTCGCGTAAACGCTGAAATCCGTTACCATGGCATCGAAATCGTTGGTGAAGACCTTCGTGCAGAAATGACAGCAATGAAAGAAATCATTAAATAATTTCTGAAAAAAGTCTCATAGCATTTGCTATGTAACAAAAAAGTCCAATCAGTAAATGGTTGGACTTTTTTATTATGCTTACGCAAAAAAAAAGGAATGCTAATTGGCATTCCTTTTTTCTTTTTTATACTACAAACTAATTGATGGCGTATTCCTGCCAGCTCTTGATTGCTATATCGCTCATGTCTTTTGAGCAAGCGGCGTGTAGGAACGCACTTGCAAGACGGGCATTGGTCAACAACGGAATATTGTGATCGATTGCCGCACGACGGATTTTGTATCCGTTGGTCAACTCGCGACGAGTTTGGTTCTTTGGAATGTTGATTACCAAATCAATCTTGTGTTCTTGCATCAATTCAGTAATATCTTCTTTTGCATGAGTTTCGTCTGGCCAGTTTACTTCGGTAGCCGTAACACCGTTTTCAGCCAAGAATTTCTGCGTTCCTGCCGTTGCATAGATCTTCAATCCTTTTTCTTGTAACAACTTGCAAGAATCCAACAAGTCAACCTTGCCTTTCACATCTCCCGAAGAAACCAACACACCTTTTTCAGGTTTGTGGAATCCAACCGAATACAACGATGACAACAAGGCATCGTCGAACGTTGTTCCCAAGCAGCCAACTTCACCAGTCGATGACATATCAACGCCCAAAATCGGGTCGGCTCTGTGAAGACGGGCGAATGAGAATTGTGATGCCTTAACGCCCACGTGGTCAACGTCGAATACAGCCGAATCAGGTTTTTCAACCGTTTCGCCCAACATAATCTTTGTTGCTGTTTCAATGAAATTACGTTTCAAAACCTTGGAAACGAACGGGAACGAACGTGAAGCACGCAAGTTACATTCAATTACCTTCACATCGTTGTTCTTAGCCAGATACTGAATGTTGAACGGACCGCTGATGTTCAATTCCTTCGCAATCTTGCGGCTGATTTGTTTGATTCTGCGGGCAGTTGCAACGTAGATATTTTGTGCAGGGAACACCAATGTAGCGTCACCAGAGTGAACGCCGGCGAACTCAATATGTTCGGAAATTCCATATTCAATAATTTCACCATTCTTAGCAACAGCGTCGAATTCAATTTCTTTTGCGTTTTGCAAGAATTTAGAAACCACAACAGGATATTCCTTTGAAACCTTTGCAGCAGCGCCCAAGAATGTGTGCATCTGGTCTTTGTCGTAACAAACGTTCATCGCAGCACCCGAAAGCACGTACGAAGGACGAATCAATACAGGGAAACCAACTTCGTCAATGAACTTGTCGATTTCATCGTAGCTTGTCAATGCTTCCCAACGAGGTTGGTCAATGCCAAGCTGGTCGAGCATAGCAGAGAATTTGTTACGGTTTTCCGCACGGTCGATTGAAACTGGCGATGTTCCCAAAATTGGCACATTCTGGCGATACAGTTTCATAGCCAAATTGTTAGGAATCTGACCACCAACAGAAACAATCACGCCTTTTGGTATTTCAAGATCAATCACGTCGAGTACACGTTCAAAACTCAACTCGTCGAAATACAAACGGTCGCACATATCGTAGTCAGTTGAAACCGTTTCTGGGTTGTAGTTTATCATTATTGACTTGTAGCCAAATTTGCGTGCAGTTTGAATTGCATTGACCGAACACCAGTCGAATTCTACAGAAGAACCGATTCTGTATGCACCAGAACCAAGAACGACGATAGATTTGTCGTTTTTGTATGCGTAATTGATGCTATGTTCTTTTTCGCCGTAAGTCATATACAAATAGTTGGTCAACTCAGGATGTTCCGAAGCAACTGTGTTGATACGGCGAACAGCAGGAAGAATGTTGAATTTCTTACGCACGTCGCGAACACGAAGTTGTTCTTTTTCCATTGTGCCAGTCGGATTTTCAACATAACGGGCAATCTGGAAGTCAGAGAAACCGAGACGTTTTGCCTCAGCAAGCACGTCGGCTGGCAAATCCTCAATTTTATTGTATTTTGAAAGAACTTTCGTGTAATCGACAATGTTTTTAAGACATTTGATGAAATACACGTCGATTTTCGTCAATTCCTCGATTCTTTCAGGCGTGTAGCCATTTTCCAACGCTTTTGCTATGGCAAAGATACGCATATCGGTTGGGTGCGAAAGTTCCTTGTCCAAGTCGTCGAATTCCAAATCGTTGTTGCCGACGAATCCATGCATGCCTTGGCCAATCATACGAAGACCTTTCTGCATAATTTCCTCAAATGACTTACCGATAGACATGATTTCGCCCACCGATTTCATTGAAGAGCCAATTTCGCGGTCAACGCCGATGAATTTCGACAAGTCCCAACGAGGTATTTTTGCGATGATATAGTCAACCGAAGGCGGAACGTAAGCCGAGTTTGGCGTGCCCATTTCGCCGATTTGGTCGAGTGTGTAGCCCAACGCCAATTTTGCGGCAACGAAAGCCAACGGATAACCCGACGCTTTTGAAGCCAATGCCGAAGAACGACTCAAACGAGCGTTGATTTCAATAATTCTATAATCGTTTGTCTGTGCATTGAATGCAAACTGAATGTTACATTCACCCACGATTCCGATGTGACGAACAACTTGAATGGCAATCTTTTGCAATAATTCAATTTGTTCCTTTGTCAACGTGATAATTGGCGAAATCACGATACTTTCACCCGTATGGATACCAAGCGGATCGACGTTTTCCATAGGAACAACCGTGAAACAGTGGTCGTTAGCATCGCGGATAACCTCGAATTCAATTTCTTTCCAACCTTTAAGCGATTCTTCAACAAGAATTTGTTTTGAATATGCCAATGCATTTTCGCACAAATCGACAAATTCTTTTTCGTTGGTTGAGATACCCGAACCAAGACCGCCAAGAGCGTATGCCGAACGAACCATGATTGGGAAACCAAGACGATTTGCTACCTTCAACGCATCCTCGATTGATTCAACTGCTTGTGAAGCAGGAGTTTTTGCCTGAATTTCGTTCAATTTCTTCACGAACAAGTCACGGTCTTCGGTAATCATAATGGCCTCAACTGAAGTTCCAAGAACCTTTACGCCATATTTTTCAAGTACGCCCGAAAGATATAATTGCGTTCCGCAGTTCAGTGCAGTTTGTCCACCGAAAGCAAGCAAAATTCCATCCGGTTTTTCCTTTTTGATAATTTCTTCCACGAAATACGGAGTAATCGGCAAGAAATACACTTTATCAGCGATACCTTCCGAAGTCTGAATAGTCGCGATATTCGGATTAATCAACACAGTGGAAATTCCTTCTTCACGCAACGCCTTCAATGCTTGTGAGCCGGAATAGTCAAATTCGCCGGCCTGTCCGATTTTCAACGCTCCCGAACCAAGTAGCAATACTTTTTTTACATCTTTCATACCTATATATTTTTATCAGTCTCTAAACAAAAAAAATGCGTTAGTAAAAAAACTAACGCATCTTATTAAATAACAACAACAACCTTTCCAGCTTTATTTATCGGATTTGCTCCCGTTTTAAAGTCTATGAATGTTGTCATTGTGATTCTCATTTTTTATTTCGGCAAAGATATGTAAACGGATTTTTTCTGCAAGAAACTCAGAGAGAAAGTTATTAACTTTTTTGTGTTCAGATGTTAGTGACTTACGTAAGTAAATTGTTTTTTGTATTTTTGGGCAGTGCATCTTTAATATGGAGATAACGGGAAAGAATATTTGTAAAGGCATTCGACTCTATAGCAAACGATTGTT
>JAFZOY010000071.1 GCA_017552705.1 Bacteroidales bacterium | reverse complement strand
GCTGACGGGGAACTCATTGTTCAGGCTAAAAATGCTGGAAAAATCAAGAAATTGTATGTGATGGGATGTTTGTCGCAGCGCTATGCCGATGAATTGCGTGACGAAATTCCCGAAGTTGATTCTTTCTTTGGCGCCCGCGGATTCAATGATATTCTACACGAACTGCAGGTGGAAACACAGTCGAGTTTGTTGCAGGAACGTGTTATCACCACCCCAAAACATTTGGCGTACCTTAAACTTGCCGAAGGCTGCAACCGTTCGTGCGCGTTTTGCGCAATTCCCTCGATACGAGGTGGGTATGTGTCGGAATCGATGGGACATATTCTTGCCGAGGCTCGTTTTTTGGCGCAACAGGGCGTAAAGGAATTGTCGCTGATAGCACAGGATTTGTCGTTTTTTGGCTACGATTTGTACAAGCGCAATATGCTGGCTGAATTGCTCGAACAATTGCAGACGATTGAAGGGGTTGAGTGGATTCGGCTTCATTATTTATATCCGAATAATTTCCCGAAGGAAGTCTTGGATTCGATGAATCAACTTTCGAAGGTTTGCCATTATATTGATATTCCGTTCCAACACGCTTCGGATGCGGTTCTACGGAAAATGCGGCGTTCGTTTTCCGAAAAGGAAACGTTTGCGTTGATGGAAGAAATGAAAACGAAGGTTCCTGATATTGCCGTGAGAACTACATTGATTGTTGGGCATCCCGGCGAAACCGACAAAGAATTCCAACGTATGGTTGATTTTGTGCAACAGGCTGAATTTGACCGACTTGGCGTGTTTACCTATTCGCACGAAGAGGGTACGTATGCTGGTGATAATTACGAAGACAATATTCCTGAGGCGGTAAAACAAGAACGGCAGGATATAATAATGAATATACAGCAAGAGATTTCCTTGCGGAAAAACCAAAAACGAATCGGAAATACATATCCCGTGCTGATTGATAGGATAGAGGATGATGGCGTTGTGGGGCGAACACAATATGATGCCTACGAAGTTGACAATGAGGTGTTTATACCCTCGAAAACGTTGCAAGTCGGAAACTTCTATTCCGTTACAATCACTGATGCCGATGTGTATGACTTGACAGGATCGGTACAAGAGTAAACCTTGTGAATACGTTCAATAAAAAAAGCAGACCCGTTTGAGTCTGCTTTTTATCTTTGATGTTTGTGAAGATTTATTCTGCATCAGCAGGAACGCCTTCACATCCATGTTCTTTTGCAATCGCTCTTATTCCCAAGATTACGTTTTCTTTAGTCATTTCATCGGTAACAGGATACGAAACGATAACGGTATTCATAGTTTGAGTTACACTTGCTTTATCCACAAATTCATCCGCTAAAGCTGCAGCAAGAACTGCCGACTGACATTCTATAGTTGTAGTGTATTCAGTTACTTTGTCGCCATCGAATTTGTATTCGAATGTATAAGAACACGTGGGATTTTCCGTGGAATTAGGATATTTACAAGATACGCTGTTTTCTGTCTCAGTATATTTTGCTTCTGTTGAAATCTGTGCATCTGCTGGTACTTCTACACCATTTGCCTTACCCAAAGCCCGAATACCAACAATAGCAAGTTCTTTAGATATATTTTCTTGCAATGGATAGTATACTGTAACTGTATTGCCATCTTGTTTAATGTCTGATATTTCACTGGTGTCCCAAGAATCTTTAACTGCTTTGGCAGTAACTGCATCTGCACAAACAATAACATAAGTGTTTTCTGTAACCTTGTCACCTTCGAATTTGTATCCAATTGTGTATGAGCACACTGGATTTTCAGCATCAGGATATGGATACGTAACATACACACCCTCAGCCGTTTCGGTGTATTTGCTTTCTTTTGGAACATCGAAACTTTCTGGTTTTGGATCATCTTCTTTGTCAGGACCACAAGCTACCATTGCAAAACTTGAAACTGCGGCCAATAAGGCCATAAAAATACGTTTTTTCATCATTCTAAAATTTTATTGTTACAAATTGTTTTACTTTCAATTCATTAAAAAAGCAGACTCAAATGGGTCTGCTTTTTCGTTTTTGTTAACATGCAAAGATTATTGATAGTTAAATTTCTACTTCAGGAACACCTTCACAACCCATCATTTCACCCATCAATCTAGCAGCGAGAATAGCTGCATCTTTAGAATCCTCTTCGTCAATGTTGTAAACTACAGTTACCGTGTTGCCATCTTGTTTTACTTCTTTAACTTCGGGATCAGCGTCAAATTTAGCTTTAACTGCTTTTGCTGTTAAAGCATCTTTACAAACAACAGCAACAGTGTATTCTGTTACTTTGTCACCATCGAATTTTGTAGTGTAAACATAAGAAGCAGTTGGGTTTGTTTTGTCATCTGGGAATTGAACGACTACACTGTTGTCTGTTTCAGTATATTTTGCTTCTGCTGAAACTTTTGCTGGAGTAGGATCGTCATCTTTGTCTTTTCCACAACCAACCATTACGAAAGCTGAAACTGCGGCTAATAAAGCCAAAAAAATACGTTTTTTCATTTTTAAATACATTTAAGTTATACAAATAATTTTAATTAAAACATTGCAAATATAGAACTAAATTTTGAAACCAATGAAAAAAATCATTGTTTTTTATTGCAGGCGAGTGATTTTTTTTGCTTTTAATTCTGTTTACATACAAAAACAATGAACATCCTTTTACCCTTGCCCAATTACGCATTGAGCATTGCGAATCACGCATTAAAAATCACATATTCTCTTTTAATTCATTCAGTCGAGCCTTGATAGCAGTGAGCTTTTCCACAATTCTCATTTTTGCAACACCATCGTTGGAATCCTCCTGCAATTTGCGTTTTGCACCTTCAAGCGTTAGCCCTAAATCTTTCACATAATAATGTATCAATTTGAAATTTTCAATGTCGGCTGGTGTGAACTGACGGTTGCCTTTTGCATTCTTTTTCGGCTTGATTATGTCGAATTCCTTTTCCCAAAAACGGATGAGCGAAGTGTTTTCGTCAAACATTTTTGCAACTTCGCCAATCGAATAAAACATTTTGTCGGGAGCTAATTCTATATTTTTCATAAATATCTAAATTTTCGAGGTGTAAATATAGATAAAAATTGTATTTTCGTACAAAGTTTTTGTTGGATTTTATTGGATAGATGGATATGAAAAGAAAAAGTTTGTTGTTTCGTTGCCTTACGTTGGCAAGTTTTTTCAGTTTTTCTATGGTTGTGAATGCTCAGAATTTTAAGACAAGTCCGCTGTTTCAGGCTGGCATGGTGTTGCAGTATGGTATGGATGTCCCTATTTGGGGTACTGCCGATGCTGGAACTAAGGTAAAAGTAGAATGGAACGGCATTGAGTCTTCTGAGACGATTGCCGACGAAAATGGCAACTGGGTGGTGGTATTCCCATCTTCGAATTATGGAGGCCCGTTCCCTATGAATTTCACGGTGAACGGTAAAGCGGAGGCTAAGACTTACAAAGACGTGTGTTTTGGCGATGTGTTCTATTGCTCGGGGCAATCGAATATGGAACTTGAGGTTCGTCAATGTAACGATTACGAGGCTGTGAAAGCTGCTGCAACCGACAATACCATACGTCAGATGAAAATTGCGAAGGGTGTGGCTTACGAGCCTTCCGACGAACTTCCAACGGTTACGTGGCGGCCTGCTACGCCGGCAAATGTGGGCAATTTCTCTGCTGCGGCTTATTTTTTCGCATTGCAAGTTAAAAAGCCAAATGTTCCTATTGGAATCATCAATAATTCATACGGTGGCGCACGTATAGAGGCGTGGATGAGCAAGGAAATGCTCGGCTACGACGAACAGGATGTGGTGCTTGCCGCCGGCGAAGATGAACGTCAACCGACGAAAATTTTCAACAAAATGGTGTATCCGCTTATCGGACTGCCCTTCAAGGCTATGCTCTGGTATCAGGCGGAATCGAACTGCGATAGCGAAGACGATGCCCGTTTGTATAGCCAACAGTTCACAAAAATGATTACTTCGTACCGTGAATTGTGGGGAATCGGCGATTTTCCTGTGATTTGGGTGCAGTTGCCAAATTACATTTCCGAAGTGCGTTCTACAAAAGATAATGAATTTAATCCGTCGGGAACACCGCAGAAATCCGATGCATGGGTGATTATGCGTGAAGAACAAAGCAAATGTTTGTCTCTTTTACGCAACTCTGCGCAAATTGTCACTCTCGATGCGGGTTTGGCTGGCAATATCCACCCAACCGACAAGCAAACCATTGGAAAGCGTTTGGCTCTTGCAGAGGCAGAGTTGGTGGAGCAGATGAAAATTATGGGAACAAGTCCTACGGTAAAGGATTATGTGGTAAACGAAGATGGTTCGGTTACGATTTCGTTCACTAATGTGTATGACCTTGTGTGTCAGGAATATGTAAAGACCGATGACTATAAAATCGTTGCCACTCCGCTCGAAACGAATGAAATAAAATGGTTTTCGGTACTTACCCAGTCTGGCAAGTTGAAATTTGCAAATGCTGTTTTGGCAGACAATAAAGTTACCGTTTCGTGCGACGAACCGTTTACTGCCATTCGTTATGCGTGGGATAGATGTCCGGGCGGTTTGAATTTATATTCGGAATCGTTGGAGGAAGGTGTGTTCTTACCAATTGGTCCATTCTATATTGATTTGCAACCTGCTGAATTCGGTATCACCGAATTTACATCATCGGAAGGAAAAAATGTAGATGAAAAACCTATTACCGTTGAGGGTGGTACGTTCGTAACGTTTTCGTGGAAAACTGGCGGCGATGCGAATGTGTATTTGAATGATGAATTAGTTGACGCAAATGCTTCGGCAAAATTCCTTATGACAACCGACTGCGAATATACGCTGAAAGTGGTTGACAAGGCAAACTCTGAACATGTTGTACAACAAAGTATTGCGTTCCATGTGGTTCCTCCAAAACCAAGAATCAAACTAAATTCTGTTTCGGGGGTTTTGGCAAATCCGGGCGATGAAATGGAAATAGAAACCAATGCGACTGCTCCGGGTGGCTTCCACGTTACAAAAGTTGAGTTGTTCTTGGGCGATGAAAATATCGCAACATTGACAGAAGTGCCGTTCACTTACAAATGGACTGCTGTTGAGGCGTTGGGAGAATATAAATTCTCGGGTGTCGTGTATAATGATAATGACGACTTTACTCAATCTGACACGATTACGGTGGTTGTGACAGACAAGAAAAAAGTTCGTTTCGAAGCTGAAAAAGCCATTCTTGTGGATAGCGATGCGGGCGGTAGTGCCGCAACGAGCGATGCAAATTGCAGTGGTGGAAAATATATGGCGCTACATGATTTTGTAACACTCACATTTAAAAATATTTACGCTCCCGAAGCTGGCGATTATCCAGTATATATCCAATATATGTGTAACTTCGAGGCACCTAAACGCCAAAGTATCTCGGTGAACGGCGTAAGCATGGGCGAAATTGAGTTCACTTCGGAAGATTGGGATACGTATAAAATGACGTTGCCGTTGCAACAAGGTATGAATACCATCACCATTGGTGCTTCGTGGAAATGGATGTCGTTCGACTATATTGATATTCTCGGTGTGGAGGAACGAGCTCTGGGGGAGTTAAGTGCCGACCTCGGAAATTTCGCTTCGCCGGGCGAGCAGTTCAAAATTAATGTGAATGCGACTGTGCCTGAAGGTAAGTCGTTGGAAAAGATTGAATTATATCAGAAAAACATTGAAGAACCAATTGCTGAATTTACAGCGTTGTCGTCGGTGTATGAATGGCAAGTTCCTGATACAGAGGGCGAATATACATTCTTCGTTCGGGTGTATGTTGACGGCGAATATACGCAGTCTGATGATTTCAATGTAGTTGTTACAAATCTTACAAAGGCTCGTTTTGAGGCGGAGGATGCAATTTTAGTCGGTAGCGGCGGTGTAGTGAACGATAAATCTTGTAGCAACGGAAAATATCTCGATGTTACTGAATTTGAAACAATTACGTTTAACAACATCATTGCGCCGAAAGCTGGCACATACGATATGTTCGTCGGCTATATGTGCAACTACCAAGCTCCGAAAGGACAGGATTTGATTGTGAACGGAAAACAAATTGAGACAATGATGTTTGAATCTGCCATTTGGAGTGTGTACACTACGCAAATCCCATTGAAGGAAGGCGAAAACACGGTGCAAATCAAAGCATCGTGGAAATGGATGTCGTTCGACTATATTGATATTCTTGGTGTAACGAAAAAAGAAGAAGGTACTGCCGTTCCAACAGTTAAGGCTGTTTCTTCAACTATGCAGTCGTATAGCGTGGCTTCGTCAATTTCTGTGACATTCGACACAGATGCAAAATGTGTTTCCCTTGCTGTTGTTGATATAAACGGTCACACGGTTGCAAAGGCAAACGTGTCGGGTGAAAGTGGCTCATACACGTTCCCGCAAGCATTGCGTCCTGGCGTGTATGCAGTGAAAATGACGGCAGGAAACGATGTTGTTGTTCAACAGGTACTTGTAAAATAATAGAATTTTGTAGAGACGTGCCATGGCGCGTCTCTACAAAAATTAAAAAAGATAGAATGATAGAGATAATTCCCGCAATAGATATAATTGATGCAAAGTGTGTCCGTCTTTCGCAAGGCGATTATGCACAGAAGAAAATCTACAACGAAAATCCGCTTGAGGTAGCAAAAGAATTTGAGGCGAACGGTATAAAACGTCTTCACTTGGTTGATTTGGATGGCGCAAAAAGTAGTCGCATTGTCAATTATAAAGTGTTGGAAAACATTGCCACCCACACAAATCTGACGATTGATTTTGGTGGTGGTTTGAAAACTGACGAAGACCTGCGCATCGCTTTTGAATCGGGAGCGAGCATGGTTACAGGTGGTAGTATTGCTGTGAAAAATCGTGAGGTGTTTCTTTCTTGGCTGAAAAAATATGGCAGCGAAAAAATCATTCTTGGTGCCGATGCCAAAAACGAGAATATTGCCGTAAGCGGCTGGCAGGAGGGAACTTCGTTGAATCTGTTTGACTTTTTGAAAGGGTATGTTGCCGAAGGAGTGTCAAAGATAATCTGTACTGATATTAGTAAGGATGGCATGTTGCAAGGCTCCAATGTTGACCTGTATGTGAAAATAAAATCGCAGTTCCCTAACTTATATGTAATTGCCAGTGGCGGTATCTCATCAATCGACGATATTTTGAGTCTGAACGACAATGGTATTGATGCCGTCATTACAGGAAAAGCCATATACGAAGGAAAAATCACCTTGAAAGATTTGAGAAATCTTATTTAACTTGTTGATTATTAATTGGTTTGTGCTGATTGTAATTTTTTGGCACACCGTTTGCTTTGTCTTTACAAAACGATAGGTAATAACTTAAAGTAATGGAGGACAAAGTCATGAAACGTTTAATGGTAATATTAGCAATTGTATGTAGCTCAGCTCACATCTTTGCGTCGGAATTAGTTGTAAAAGGGAATATTGATGTTCCATTTTCAGTATTTATCAACGGGGAAAAATATTATTCCTACAACAACAAAGTAAATGTTGGCTATTTGCCAAGTGGTCGTTATGGCATGGAAATCTACACAGAAGGAAGTTCATACGAATTGTTATACGACTATTCGATAGACATTCCAAAACATGCAACTGTGTATGCTACATTTACAGGTGATAACAAGATGTACATCTCAACAAAAAAAGATGGACCTGCAACGGTAGTGATTGATTTAACACCATATCCACATCGTTTGTATGTTCCAGCTCCAAGACCTGTAGTGTATCGTTCAAATCCAAAGCCGGTTCATCATCATGCAGCTCCAGCTCCAAAGCCAGCTCCGCATCATGCAAAACCAGCCCCAAAGCCAGCTCCGCATCATGCAAAGCCAGCACCGAAGCCAGCTCCACATCATGCAGCACCGGCTCCGAAACCAGCTCCGAAAGCTGACAATCACAAGGCTGCTCCTGCACCAAAAAAGGATAGCAGACCAGCTCCGAAAAACGACAGCAAACCGGAAGCTAAACATTATGGTCCAAGAAATACGGTTCACACACGATAACCTGTAATGAATCATAAAAAAATCCCTTCGTAAGAGGGGATTTTTTTTGTCCGTATTTTTGTATATTTGGAAAACTATATTGAAATATTATGGCTGTACTTCGGGAATTTAAATGTAAACAATGTGGATATGCGGTGGTTGCTTCAACTACACCGTATGTTGTGTTGTTGTCGGGGGTTGATGCGCAGTGCTACTGCGAAAAATGCGATAAGATTGTAAAAGTTACCGCCGGCGAAAACTACCAAATCGATGTGACACGTTTGAACCTCTCGTGTGAAACCTGCGGCACACCTGTTAAAGTGTGGACTCCAGATATGGGTTGTCCAAAATGTGGTGGGGGAATGAAAATAGTGGAATCTATTATTCATTTCTGAAAAAAATACTCGATTGTTGGTAGCGTGACAGCTATGTGTTATTTTTGCACGAAATAATTACTCGTGTCGGAAGAATTCATATTATCGTCGAAATATCAGCCCACAGGCGACCAGCCTGAGGCAATCCGTCAGTTGTCGGAGGGCGTTCGTAATGGAACAAAACATCAGGTTTTGCTTGGTGTGACGGGTTCTGGAAAAACGTTCACCGTAGCGAATGTGATTGAACAAGTTCAAAAACCGACATTGATTTTGAGCCACAATAAGACGCTTGCGGCTCAGTTGTACAGCGAGTTTAAGCAATTTTTCCCAAACAATGCGGTGGAATATTTTGTGTCGTATTACGATTATTACCAGCCCGAAGCCTATATTCCACAGACAAACACGTATATAGAAAAAGATTTGTCGATAAACGATGAACTTGAAAAAATGCGTCTGAGCACCACCAGCACGTTGCTTTCTGGACGGAAGGATATTATCATTGTATCGTCGGTTTCGTGTATCTATGGTATGGGAAATCCGAATAATTTTGAGGAACGTGCGTTGCATCTTTCTGTAGGACAGAAGATTGCACAGGATGTGCTTCTTCGTGATTTGGTCGATGATTTGTATTCCCGCAATGAAATTGAGTTCCGTCGGGGTACGTTTCGTGTGAAAGGTGATACGATTGATGTGTTTGAGGCATCGCACGATTATGCGATTCGGATTGAAATGTGGGGCGACGAAATCGACAGGCTTGCTGCAATTGACCCAGAAACGGGAAAAACTATCGACGAATTTTATGAAACGGTTATTTATCCTGCAAACTTGTTCATTTCGAGCAAGGGCGGATTTGAAAAGGCTATCCGCGATATTCAGGATGATTTGGTGAAACAAATTGAATTTCTGGAAAGCATCGACAAACATCTTGAGGCGCAACGGTTGAAAGAGCGTGTGGAATATGATTTGGAGATGATAAAGGAAATCGGTTATTGCTCCGGCATTGAAAACTATTCCCGTTATTTCGACGGCAGGGCGGCTGGCGTTCGTCCGTATTGTTTGTTCGATTATCTGCCTAAGGATTTTTTGTTGGTGATAGACGAAAGCCACGTGACTGTTCCGCAGATTCACGGTATGTACGGTGGCGACCATTCCCGAAAAATAAATCTTGTTGACAATGGATTTCGTTTGCCTGCCGCTCTCGACAACCGTCCATTGAATTTCGAGGAATTTGAATCGCTTTGTAATCAAGTGATTTATGTGAGTGCTACTCCTGCCGATTTCGAATTGCAACGGGCTGAAGGTATTGTGGTCGATCAGGTGATTCGTCCGACAGGTCTGCTTGATCCAGAAATAGAGGTTCGTCCGACCGAAAACCAAATTGATGATTTGATAGAAGAAATTCATATCCGTGCAAACCGAGACGAACGTGTTTTGGTAACTACCTTGACGAAACGAATGGCGGAGGAATTGCAGAAATATCTTACTCGTTTGGGGATACGGAGCGCATATATCCACAGTGATGTTGATACACTCGAACGGGTTGAAATACTTGAAAATCTTCGTGCTGGCAGTTTCGACGTTTTAGTCGGTGTAAATCTTCTCCGTGAAGGTTTGGATTTGCCCGAGGTGTCGCTTGTGGCAATTCTCGATGCCGACAAAGAAGGATTTTTGCGTTGTGAACGTTCGCTTACGCAGACGGCTGGCTGTGCTGCCCGAAATGTGAATGGCCACGTGATTATGTATGCCGACACAATCACCGAAAGTATGCAGAAAACCATTGACGAAACGAATCGTAGGCGTGAAAAACAGATTCGCTATAATACGGAACATAACATTACGCCAAAGCAGATTGTGAAAGCAATCGACAGCTCTTTGGCTCGCAAAAATGAGGAAGAACCGACTGCAACTATCGCTGCCGATCCAGTTGTTCGCTATATGAGCAAAGACAGCCTGCGTGCCTTGATTGCAAAAACGAAAAAGGAAATGGAGACCGCCGCAAAAGAAATGGACTTTACAACCGCTGCACGTTTGCGTGACGAAATGTTTGAATTGCAAAAACTATTGTAGTTTCTTCAAAAAATCATTCTAACCGTCTCTTTTTTCCAATACTTTTCCTACCTTTACCACCAAGTTCACGCCTTCGCATTTTCTGAATGCGGATGGGTGGGCTTGACATAGAAAGGCGTTTATCTGACGCTTTGTTTTGACTATCTGAATCTCGCAAATTCAAAACCATTGTCAAAACATAGCAACGATAGGTGCTTACGGGTTGTGATATGCAGGATAGCTATATCCTCGTCATAACGGCGTGGGCTTCGACGTTGCTCGTTTTTCAATGGTGGGCAATGCGAGAGCCTTAGATAGTGGAACGGGTAACAGATACGATTCCACGCTTTTTTATTTTTTGCAGTAATCATTTTGCTTGGGAGTCGGCAAGGAAACGCGGAAGTTATGAAGCGAGTTCTTTTTGCGTGGTATGCGGTTGTGCCTTCGATTTTGCATCGAAGCAAAGGCTCTAATTCACCGCCGTAAAAGGACTAACAAGGACTTTTGAAAGGATGATGGAATGAATTTTATTTGTTGAACTAAAATTTATATTATGGGAAAGGAAGGAATAACATGTTTTTTCAATCGAAGAAAAAAGTTAAACAATCTTTATGAAAAAATATCCAATTTAAAACCTGATACAGAAGAGTACAATAATGAGATAAAGAAGATTAGTCTTCAATTATCAATGATACGATTGGCTCAATCAGGAGATAGATTGTGGATTACTGCCATATCCGTTATAACGGGTAGTGTGCTTTGGGCATTAATACTAAAGTTGTTAAATTTTGCATAACTAAAAAATATTATGGAAGAAATTGAGAAATACTTGAACATGTATGAAAATCAAATAGAGTTAAATCACAGATATGCTTCATTTGATTTCTGCTACAACTATTTTTCTTCATATAAAGGAAACCTTGTTGGAGAAAATCTGCAAACAAGTTGTATGCAATTGTGGTCATATTTGGCAAGTTGGGGAATGCTTCGTGGAAGTTCACAATTATTGCAATGTAGTCCAGCGTCATTAAAGCCAATTATACAATACATTAACGATAACCCTGATTACGAAATAGATCTTACTGATTCGGAATACTCCCAAAAGG
This sequence comes from Bacteroidales bacterium, assembly GCA_017552705.1. Lineage (GTDB taxonomy): Bacteria > Bacteroidota > Bacteroidia > Bacteroidales > UBA1715 > UBA1715. The sequence goes on along the minus strand of JAFZOY010000071.1, from coordinate 7,773 downwards.
TTTTGGATTTATATACTGCTATTGATAGTATTATAGAAGATATATTTATTGAAAGGTTAAAAAATGACAAGTCGCAAGATGTTCAAAAGGAAAGAAAAACTCTTGTAACAAAAATAATATTAGGGGTATATGCGTGTTGCCCTGCTTTTGATGTGAATTTTTGTAAAACATTTCATATATCAACGACAGGTCCTTTAACTGATAAAGACATAAAAGCAATTGTTGATTTCTACGATAAACATCAATCATTTTTTATCAATTATAAGAAAAGACAAACATTATGTTTTGACGAAAGCAATAACTTTAGTTGCCCATATTCAATAGCTAAACTAATTGATATGTATGGATTTATGGCGGGATTGAAAAAAGATAAATAAAAACAAATAGAAAAATTTAAAACAAAATGATTATGAAAAATTTTATTACATTTTTCCTCACATTGCTTGTAACAAGCGGTGTGTGGGCACAACGAAAAATAGAGGTGAATGGAATTAGTTATCTCTATTATTCGGAATCGAATACGCTTAGTGTGTCGTCTAATTTCAATGGATATTCTGGCGAGATTGTTATACCTCAATTTGTTTCTATAGACAATTTTGTTGCAATAATGGGAGGTGCATATTCAAATAAAGGCATGAGTTTCACTTCTGACCATGGTGTGCAAACAATGAGGGAGTTGGGTGACAACGCTCAAAACGTGATTTTCTGTTTTCAAACAATCGATGAAAACAGTGAAACACTTGAGAACTTCCGTTTCATTTCTGGAACAGAAGCTCAAAACGCAATCATTAAAGCACAAGCTTCTGAAACTAAATTTGTTAGGATAGATGAGGCAAATTTGGAAACATTCAAAAACATTGATTGGAGTGAATCCAAAACTACTATTGACGTTGACAAGAGATTAGGTCCGGACAAAATTGTCGCTTTCAAAAACGACAAACTTCAAGGTTTTTTCAAAATTGTTATGTATGATGAAATAATTGAGGATTTAACTTTGGAGATTTATATCGTAGAAGGAGATGCCTTATCGCAGTATGGTACTGCAACAGTAACTTCGATTGATAGGAATGCTTTTCAAGGTTGTACGAGTTTAACTTCTATAACAATTCCAGAAGGTGTTGAATCAATTGGAAAAAGCGCTTTTTCAGGTTGCACAAAACTCACAAAAGTAACATGTTTGGCTACTACGCCACCAGAGGCATATTCGAATTCTTTTGAAAACTACAATGGATATTTGTATATTCCTTGTGACAACTTTGATGATTATGATATAGCTGCTTGTTGGGGAACATTCAGGCATAAAGAATGCATAGGTGCAGAAACTGTGGATATGCAGAAAGACGAAGTTGTAGTGGAGCCAGAACAAACCGCGGCAGTATTTTCAATGCCAACCAACGAGTCGGCTAATTCCTACACGCTTACAATCCAAAACAACGGCGTAACATTCTGCACGCTCACGTTTAACGCACAAGGTCAGTTGGGTAACATAGATTTCTCTACTACAAAGAGTTACGAACTAAAGGCAAGCGTTTCGGCATACCAATTCACGGTTACAGGCCTTTCTTCCTCCACTAAATACAGCTATTCTTTCAAGGCATTGGCTTCCAACAAATCAGTGCTTAAAGAATACACCGGCTCGTTTACTACTAAAAATGCAGATGGCACGGGCGGTAGCAGCCAAGGCGGAGCAGAAGTTGAGGGCGGTTCTGGTCAAGGTGGAGAAGGAGGCGAACAAGGTGGTTCTACCGCAATCAACGGCGTTTCCAACGCAACAACCGTAGCAATCGTTGCCAATCAAATCCTCATAAACGGCGAAGCACCGGCATTTGTGGTAACAGTTTCTGGTAAGAAAATCGCAAACCAAAATCTAAAATCTGGGGTGTATTTTGTGGTGGTAGATGGCGAGATGGTGAAGGTTGTGAAATAATGCGTAATGCTCAATGAGTAATGCGTAATTAAGGGATTCTCGTGAGGGAGTCCCTTATTTTTGTTAGGGACTGACTGAGCCGCAAGGCGTGTAGAAAATCAACGGAGAGAACGTTGAAAAGGAGTTGGTGCCTTCATACGTGAAGTTTTGCGTAACGATAGTGCGGCACTTCAACTCCTTTAGTGAACGCAGTTGATTTTTAGCCGAGCGGGTCCGTCTTGAACTTTTGCGTTACTTTTCTTTCAAGAGAAAAGTAACAGAAGAAATCCTTTCTTATTTCAACTGTCCGAACCAAACTACGGGCAATGTTTTGGGAATCTCAATTTCTTGTTCAAAAATACCATATACGGTGGCGCCGCTTCCGCTCATTGATGCGTATATAGCTCCCATTTCGTAGAGTTTGTTTTTTATGTTTCCAATTTCAGGGTGATTGGCGAAAATAGACGGTTCGAAATCGTTTTCCACAATATGTTTCCATTCACCAATCGAAGATGGAATGTCGTCACAGAGTTTGTGTTCCCGTTTGTGGGGCGTTGTTCCGCGGTACGCTTCAGCCGTTCCAACGGCAATGTCTGGTTTTACGAGAAGTATCCAGTATCCACGTAGAGAAATGTTGATGGGTGAAAATAATTCGCCTCTGCCTTCGGCAAATACGGGCTTATTTTGAATGAAAAACGGACAGTCGCTTCCAAGTTGTAACGCCATTTGTTCCAATTGTTCGGTGCTTGCGCCTACGGAAAAATGCTCATTTAGTGCGGACAGCAGAAACGATGCATCGGCGGAGCCACCGCCAAGTCCACCTCCGAACGGTATTTTTTTGTATAAAATCATGTGGATTGGAGGAATGTCGTAATGCGATTTGAAAATGTCCCACGCTTTTACACACAGATTCTTTTCAGGTGGCGTGTCGATTTGTATTCCTTCATTTTCAAATTTTAGTTCGTTTGATTCCAAAAATTCCAGACAATCGCACAATCCATGGACTGGATAAAAAATCGTTTCAATATTATGAAATCCGTCAGCACGTTTTTCTATAATGCGTAATCCTATGTTAATCTTTGCGTTAGGAAAGCAAATCATGTTAGTTTAGATTTAGGTCGAATTTCTTTTTCAAATCAATAAGGAGAGGATTTTCTTTTGAAAGAGCTTCGAATTTGTCCTTGTTTGAAATGTATGATTTCTTTTCTTCCGTAGGTGCTGGAACCGTTTGTGGCTGTGCTACTGGTTGTTCTGCTGGCTGTGGCGGTTGCGTGGTTTGTGTCGGTTTTGGTGCTGATTGTTGTGGCACAACTTTTCCCGACATAATATCGGCCATAAAATTTTGGCTTGGAGCAGGTTGTGGTTTTGCCTGCGGTTGTTGTTTTGGTTGTTCCTGAACTATTTTAGGTGCCGTTGGAGTGGAAGTAGGCGCTTGCGCCGGACGGGCTGGTTGTGCCTGCTTCGGTTGTTCGGAAGCTACATTAGTTTTTTTTTTACTATGTTGCACAAATGCAACAATGCTAATTCTACGTGTAGTCGTTTGTTGTTACTTTCTTTGTATTTCTCGTCGAATTTCTGTGCGATGTCGAGGGCGGAAAACAAAAATTCCGTCGGGCATTTTTGCGCTTGTTCGGCGTAACGGGCCTTGGTTGACTCGCTGACTTCCAGCAGCGGCAACGTTTTGGGTTCCTTGCTAACCAAAAGGTCGCGGAAGTGCGAACATAGTCCTAATAGAAAATTTCTGTCGTCGAAACCTTTGTTGAGAATTTCGTCGAACGTTATCAATGTCGAAGCGTAATCCGATTGCAAAAAGTAATCAGTCATCTTGAAAAAGTATTCATAATCAAGCACATTCAAGTTTTCGATTGTGCTTTGATAGGTGACGTTGTTGCCCGAAAAACTAACAATTTGGTCGAAAATCGACAACGCGTCGCGAAGACCGCCGCTTGCTTTTTGGGCAATAACATTAAGCGCTTCGGATTCTATTGTTACATTTTCCTGTTTTGCAATGTCAGCAAGATGTTCGACAATATCGTCAATTTTGATTCGGTTGAAGTCGAATATTTGGCAACGCGAAAGAATTGTCGCTAAAATCTTATGCTTTTCTGTTGTCGCAAGAATGAAAATAGCGTGACGGGGCGGTTCTTCCAATGTTTTCAGGAATGCGTTGAAGGCAGCCTGCGAAAGCATGTGAACCTCGTCGATTATATAAACCGTATATTTCCCGACTTGCGGCGGTATGCGGACTTGGTCAATCAGTTGGCGGATGTCTTCCACCGAGTTGTTCGAAGCCGCATCGAGTTCTACCACGTTGAATGAAGCTGACGCATCGAACGATTTGCATGAATCGCACTCGCCGCAGGCTTCAATGTTGGCGGTAAGATTTTGGCAGTTTATGGTTTTGGCAAAGATTCGGGCACACGTTGTTTTTCCAACTCCACGAGGTCCGCAAAACAGATATGCCTGTCCCAGATGTCCCGAAGAAATGGAATTTTTCAATGTCCGTGTTATCGACTCTTGTCCGATAACCGTTGCGAACGTTGCTGGTCTATATTTTCGTGCCGAAACTATGTAGTTATCCATAACATTACAAAGATAGTGCTTTTGTCGGAATTACAAAAAGAATTTCGATTAGGTTTTTTGTTTTTTCTTTTTTGCGGCGGGAAACAATACATTATTAAGTATGAGGCGGTATCCTGGTGAATTTTTATGATTGTCGAGGTTGGTCGGTTGGTCGCCCACGAAGTGGCGGTAGTCTTCGGGGTCGTGTCCAGCATAGAATGTCCAGGTGCCTTTGCCGAATGTGCCATGGATATATTTTGCTTCTTTTGCCGATTTTAATTCGCCCATAATGATAGTCGTAGGCTTTATCAGATCTTCGTTGAAGGCTGTGGTTTGTCCCATAAAACCTTTAATAATATTGGTATGATTTTGACAAAGCATTGTTGGCACAGGGTCCCATTTTGCTGAAAATTCAAACAAGGTGAAAAAGTCGGCATTTTCGTTTACACGGCGTGTTTCAGTCACATCAATGTCGGAATATTCGTATTCCAAAGGATTTGTTTTTAGTTTGAAATTGTGGAATGCCAGACATTTGCTGTAGTCCAATTTTGATTGGGCTTGCGGGTCGGCGGGGTCGTGGTCGTACATTGATTCGCAGATGTCAACGTTTTCTGCGGAAAGTGCTATGTCGAAAGAGTCTGTACCTGAACACATTGCAAATAGAAAACCACCATTTTCAACGTATGTTTTAATTGTTTTTGCCACAAATAATTTTAAGTCGGAGACTTTTGCGAATCCAAACGAACGGGCTGCCTCTTCGGCATTTTCCTGTTGCGAAATATACCAGCTTGCGTATTTATAGCTTGCGTAGAATTTCCCATATTGTCCAGTGAAATCTTCGTGGTGCATGTGTAGCCAATCGTATTTCGACAATTCTCCGTTGATGATTTCCTCGTCGTAGATAACCGTGTAGGGAATTTCCGCATAGGTGAGTGCAAGCGTCACCGCATCGTCCCACGGCAGTTTGTCTTTTGGGGAATACACCGCCATTTTCGGGGCTTTTTCAAGTTTCACGGCGTCCATATTCACATCGTCGGAAGAAACTTCAGCCAAAATCGATGAAATTTTCACATCGGCGATAATTTCGTACGAAACACCACGAATGTCGCATTCTTTCTTAATATCGGGGCTGTATTCCATAAGGAAACTACCTCCACGATAGTTAAGGAGCCAATCAATGGTAACATTGTTTTGCAGCACCCAATATGCTATGCCATACGCTTTTAGATGGTTTTTCTGTGTCTCATCCATAGGAATAAGAAACCCAAACGCCGAACAAAGCTGGCTACATAAAATGCTTATTATCAGAAGAATATATCTTTTCATCTAAAACGGCGTCTCTGCATTCGGTTGTGATTGTCCTCCCAGTGGATCTACGTTCATTTCATTCATGCGCGAAGTGAATTCCATAATTTGTTCTTCTGGCTGCAGAAATTGATTCGCATTGGGTGTGATTTCAGTATTGATTGGGTCGATGAACTTCATGAATTCACCAATAAACTGAAGATTTATTTCCCCACCGGCACCGTGACGGTTTTTTGCCACAATGATTTGCGCATCGCGGCTAATGTCTTCGCCGTTTGCGTTGACGCTGGTGTTGTTCGCTTTTGCTTCGCGGTGGATGAACATTACAATGTCGGCATCCTGTTCGATTGCCCCCGATTCACGAAGGTCGGAAAGTCTTGGTTTTTTGTCGTTGTTTTGTCGTCCTTCAATACCACGGTTTAGCTGTGCAAGGGCGATAACGGGAATTTTTAGTTCCATAGCAACCGACTTAATCTGGCGGGAAATGCTACTTACTTCCTGCTCACGGCTGAAACTTCCGCTTGCGGTCATCAACTGAAGATAATCGACAACAATGCATTGCACCTTTTGTTTTTCAACAAGACGACGGCATTTCGAACGAAATTCGTAGATGGAAAGACCTGGGGTGTCGTCAAGATAAATAGGGGCTTTCGAAAGCTTTTCCTTTGCGGAACCTAATTTTCCAATGTCGGTTAAATCAATATTTCCTGTTTGTAGTTTATTTTGTTGGATTTCGGCCTCGCCGACAAACAAACGGGTTGCCAACTGCTCGCAGCTCATTTCGAGCGAGAACATACCAACAGGAATATTGTGGTCTATTGCCATATTCCGAAGCATGGTGAGCACAAATGCGGTTTTACCCATACCCGGACGAGCCGCCAAAACAATCATGCTACCGCTCTGCCAGCCTGTGGTGAGACGGTCGAGTTCGTGGAATCCCGACGGTACGCCGGTGAATTCTTTTCCTCCCGCCTTGCTTGCTTCTATGAAATAATCATACACGGTCGGCGCAATTCTATCGAGTCCGACAATGGATTTTTTCTGTAAACTTTGGTCAGTTACCGAAAGAATCTCTTTTTCGGCGGTGTCGGTAAGTTCCGCAAGTTGGCACGAAGGATCGAATGCTTTTTCGCTGATGACGGCGGAAACACGGATTAATTCCCGTTGTATATATTTCTGAACCAATAGTTTAACGTGATTCTCAATATTGGCCGAAGTAGAAACGCGCATCGATAAATCAATCAGATACGAAGGACCGCCAACGTTGTCGAGTTCCTCGATGGCTTTCAGTTTTTCAATAACAGTGACAAGGGTAATCGGTTCGTTTTCCTTTGCCAACTGCGTCATTGATTCAAAAATGATTTGATTTTTAGGAATATAGAAAATCTCCTTTTTTGTAAGCAAATTCATCACATCGGAAAGTGCATCGCCTTGGAGCATAAGCTGTCCCAACACTGTTTCTTCCAACGTTTCGGAATATGGGGGAGTTTTCCCGTCGTAGTTGACGTGAATTTCTACTTCTTTTTTGTATTGAGTTTTTGCCATTTTATTTTTTTTGTTTGCTTGCAAAAATAGCCAACTCTTCCTTAGCAAACAAAACGAAATATAAACAACTATATGTTTGTTGGTTGTTGAAAAAATAACAGAATCTGTTATAACGTGCAATGATAGAAGAATATCTATTTTCAAATCCGAATTTCAGGGTAGGTCAGAAAGTTGCCAACAAAAACCTTAAAAACGGAGTGTATTTTATTGCCGTTGCCGGTGAATCGATTAAGGTAGTGAAATAATGCGGAATGCTCAATGCGTAATGCGTAATTAAGGGATTCTCGTGAGGAAGTCCCTTTTTTTGTAAAAAAATATCCCGTCCTAAAATAGCGTTACAAAAAAAGTAACGTAAAATGAAAGATAAAGAAAAACAGTATGTTAAGCGAACCCAAAAAGATTATTCAATGTCTTTTAAGTTGTCGGTTGTAAAGGAATACGAAGCAGGCGGCATC
>JAFZOY010000070.1 GCA_017552705.1 Bacteroidales bacterium | reverse complement strand
TGTATATGTCTGTTCCCAGCTGATCTTGGTCGGCTTGGTTTGTTGTGCCTTGTATCGGTAATTCCTTTCTGGACTGAACGCCGTTCACATTTGTGGGGTATCCCTGACCTGATTATTCAACAGTTTTACAATCGCCTAAAAGATACTTGTCTAATCGCTTTTTTATATCGCCAAGTGTATATTCATTAATCGCAAAGATGTTCTCCAATGAATTGAGTGGTACGGATTCGTTACGCCTGAGATTCGTCATAGCATTGGTGGAATTCTTTTCACATCTTTGTCGTTTTTTGCTTTGACAATGTTCCCGCGTCCTGTAAATAGATTGAATAAATTATGAGCCTAGCTATTTAGCTATTATCGTCCTCACCAAATTCAACAATATCGTCAAGCGTACAATTCAACACTGCGCAGATTTTTTCCAACGTTTCAAGCGGAACGGATTCGTTCCGTCCGAGATTCGCCATAGCGTTGGTAGAGATTTTTGCTTTCTTTGTCAGCTCTGTTTTGTTGATTTCTTTGTCGATCATCAGCTTCCACAGTTTTTTATAAGATCGAGACACTTTGATTCCTCCCGAAATGCACAATTCTATAAATATAAGTATATCATACTACTGCACTGAATTGCAATAACAATTCTTGACATATTCAAGAATATTTACATTTTCCTATGGACAAGCTGGTTGAAATCTGATATGCTTTTCTCGAACGAAAAGGACTTGCTACATTGCTACAGCAAGCATTGAATTGTGATATCACAATTCGGCTTGCAAAGCGTGGTATTATCTTTGCAAGCATCGCCTTTGCATGTGCACGGCAACTTGTTAGGGCTTTCCCTAATACCCTTTTTAGATGGAGGAACAATAAAATGCCTATTAAAAGAACAGGAAAGCTAATTTGTTGTTATTGTAAAAAAGAATTTGGTTGGGTAGATTTTGAATTAATTAGAAATAATATTAATTCGTCAACATTTGTGGTTGAAACAATCCCAAATGAACCAAAGATCAAAAAAACAATAATGCCCAATGGTCGCATAATTGCAAGAGTATTTTGTCCTTATTGCAATCAAGACAACATTTTTGAATTCGAGGAGAATGGACAATAATGAACGGCGTTATTTACGCAAGATACTCATCCGAAAAACAAAAAGAAGAGTCCATAGAAGGTCAGCTCCGGGAGTGTAAAGCGTTTGCAAAACGGAACGATATTCACATCGTTGACACCTATATTGACCGCGCGCTTTCCGCAAAAACGGATAACCGTCCCAGTTTTCAGAAAATGATCAAGGACAGTACGAAGAAGAGTTTTGACGTCATCATCGTTTGGAAGTTAGACCGCTTTGCCCGCAACCGCTATGATTCCGCACACTATAAAAGTGTCCTGCGCAAGAACGGTGTGAAGGTTGTATCCGCAACCGAAACGATTTCCGAAGGCGCAGAAGGTATTCTTTTGGAATCTCTTTTGGAAGGAATGGCGGAGTATTATTCAGCTGAACTTTCCGAAAAAGTTGTACGCGGACTGACCGAAAACGCACTGAAATGTTTATATAATGGAGGCACTTTGCCCATCGGCTATGTGATCGACGAGCACCAACACTTTCAAATCGATCCCGTAACCGCACCCGCCGTTCTAGAAGCGTTTAAGCTGTATGCAAATGGGACATCGATGCAACAACTTGCGGATAAATTCAATCTGGCCGGTATTCGTACCACACGAAATGGCAAACTGGATACAGATAATATCACAAGCATGCTGCATAACCGGAAATACATCGGCGAGTATCGTTACCGTGACATTGTTATTCCGGGCGGTATTCCCGCAATCGTGCCGGAAGAATTGTTTAACCGAGTACAGGAGCGTATGGCGGCAAACAAAAAAGCCCCGGCGAAGCATAAGGCCGAGGATGAATACCTGCTGACGACAAAACTGTATTGCGGAAAATGCAAATGCTTTATGGTCGGTGAGAGCGGCACCGGAAGATCAGGACAAGTACACCGGTATTACAAATGCGTCAGCGCAAAACATAAAAAGGGCTGTGATAAAAAATCGGTCAAAAAAGAGTGGATTGAAAACATCGTTATTGACCAAATTCAAAGAATTATTCTTGACGATGAACTGATCGAACGGCTTGCAGACATGGCACTGGAAAGACAGGGCATAAACACAACATTGCC
>JAFZOY010000069.1 GCA_017552705.1 Bacteroidales bacterium | reverse complement strand
TTAAAAGGATATATAAAGATGAGACGCGAAGAAAAATCAGATTTGATTTCAGCGTTGCAGTCGTCCTTGAAAGAAGCAGACGGTGTTTTCGTCATTGAAAACCATGGTTTGACAGTGAAAGAAATGGAAGCTTTGCGTAATGAATTACGCGATAAAGTTTCCGTGTTCAAGGTTGTCAAAAACCGTTTGATGAAATTGGCGTTGAAAGACACCTCTTTCGAAGCTGTATCCGACTTGATGAAACGTCCAACCGCAGTTGCAGTTGCAAAAGATGCGTTGGCTGTTACCAAGGTATTGGCAAAATTTGCTGAAGAACACCAAAATTTAACGATTTTGGGTGGTAAAATGGATGCAGAACTTCTGGATGTGAACGGCGTTGTGCAATTATCCAAGCTTCCATCGATGCTCGAAATTCGTGGTACTATCGCACGTATATTGATAGAACCAGCATCACGTCTTGCACGTGTTTCAGCAGAGTATGGAAAAAAACAAGATTAATAAAAACTCACAAGGAGTATTAAAATGGCAGATATTCAAAAAATAGTTGAAGAATTGTCAAAATTGACTGTTCAAGAAGCAGTTGAATTGTCAAAAGCATTGGAAGAAACATGGGGCGTAAGCGCTGCTGCTGCTGTTGCAGTTGCTGCTGGTCCTGCTGCTGGTGCTGCAGCTGAAGAAAAAACAGAATTTGATGTTGTATTGGCAGACGCTGGTGCAAACAAATTGGCTGTTATCAAAGCTGTTAAAGACATCACAGGTTTGGGTTTAGGCGAAGCGAAAGCTTTGGTTGAATCTGCACCAAAAGCTGTCAAAGAAGCAGTTGCAAAAGATGAAGCTGAAAAAATGAAAGCGACACTTGAAGCAGCTGGTGCAAAAGTAGAATTGAAATAATTTCTACTTTTATCGAAATCGCAAGATTTCAGAATAATTGCAGAAATGCAATTTCCGCCGCCCGCTGAAGATATAAAATCTACGGCGGGCACACAGGCGTAAAAAAGTTTTATACTTTTTTCGTTTGCAAAATACAGAAAAAAAGACAAATAAAAAGGATTCAGAACATGGCAGTTATCCAGAAACTTAGAAAATCTTTTGGTAAAAGTTTTTTGCAAACTCCGCTTCCTGATTTAGTTGAAATTCAGTACAATTCTTACAAAGATTTCTTGCAGGCAGATGTAGCCCCAGAAAACAGAAAAAATATCGGGCTGCAGAATGTATTCAAATCTATGTTCCCAATTAAAGACTATGCGGGAATCGCGGATTTGGAATTCATTGAATATACTTTGGACAAGCCTGTATACAATGTTCAAGAATGTATGCTGCGTAATTTAACATATTCCAGCAAACTGAAATTGAAGCTGAGATTGATTTTGTGGGATATCGCAGAAGATGGAAAAAAATCTTTGCGTGATATCAAAGAACAAGAAATATTTATGGGCGACGTTCCATTAATGACTGAACGCGGCAGTTTTATCGCTGCTGGCGTGGAACGTGTTGTCGTTTCGCAAATGCACCGTGCCCAGGGTGTAGTTTTTGGTACAACAAAAGAAGCAAAAGTTGCTGGAAATCCAGAAACATATACTGGTCGTATAATCCCAGAACATGGATCATGGATTGATTTCGAAGAATCCAAGGGTATTATTTATGTTCGTATTGACCGCAGACGCAAAATACCTGCAACAGTGTTGCTGCGTTGTTTGCCTGCCGCAAGTGACGAAAAGAAATTTGCCGCTGATCCACGCAAAGTGAATATCGTTGGAATGAGCGCTGAAGAAATTCTTTCGACATTCTATAAACAAATTCCATTATCTTTTGATGGTAAATTGTGGGTCGGTGATACAAATGTATTCGAAGGTTTGGATAAATATCGTTTGAATTATGATTTGATTAATCCAAAAGATAAAAAAGTTTTGGCAAACAAAGGCGATCGTTTGAACGCAAAACGTTTGTCAAAAATTGTCTCTGCATCTAAGAAATTTGGTGTCGAACGTGATGCGTTAATTGGCGAATATTTATTCAGTGCTGTCAAAAACGGTGAAGAAGTTTTATTCCCAGAAGGCACAGAAATCACAGATGAAGTATTAAACGAAATTGAAAAATTGGGTGTTAAAAACATTTCGATAATTTCAATTGATAATACTACGATTACCGCACACATGCGTAACACTTTGGTTGCTGATAAAACATCCAACCGTGAAGAAGCATTAATTGCGATTTATGATTTGGTTCGTCCTGGTGAACGTCCAACACTGGAAGCAGCAATCAATTTGTTCTTGCGCCAAGGTTTTGACCCTGCATACTATGATTTGTCGGCGGTTGGTCGTTTCAAAATGAATAAACGTCTGAAAATTGATTCTGGAAAAAGACCAGAAGACGAACGCACTTTGACCAAGGCCGATTTCTTGGCAGTGTTAAAGACATTAACGAATATTATCGACCACAAAGATGTAATTGATGATATTGATAATTTGTCTAACCGTCGTGTTCGTGCTGTTGGTGAATTGTTTGAACAGACATTCCGCAGTGGTATGTTGCGTATTGAAAGATTGGTTCGTGAAAGTCTGACTTCACCAAATATCGCGACAATGCAACCGCAAGATGTTATCAATGCAAAACCATTAATGTCTTTGGTTTCTGAATTCTTGGGAACATCACAGTTGTCTCAGTTTATGGATTCTTATAACCCATTGGCAGAGGTTGAACACAAACGTCTTATTTCTGCATTAGGTCCTGGTGGATTGAATCGTGAACGTGCTGGAATTGATGTTCGTGACGTGCACCCAACACACTATGGAAGATTATGCCCAATTCACACCCCAGA
>JAFZOY010000068.1 GCA_017552705.1 Bacteroidales bacterium | reverse complement strand
CGCTGCATTTCCGTCCCCATTGTTTTTCGGTGTATTCCTTTATCAGTTTTTCAAAAATATCCTTGCCGACCAACGTAAGAGCCTGTTCCTCGAGATTTGCGGGTTCACGTCCGTTCAAAGCCTCGACAGCCTCCAACTTTTGTTCGTTAATTTTTGCCTGGGCCTGCTCCGGCGTAGTCACGCCCCACATTTGGTAGAACGTGTTCATATTGAATGGCAAATTATAGAGTTTTCCTTTGTAATTCGCCACCGGGCAATTGGTATAGCGGTTAAATTCCACTATTGAATTCACAAAATCCCACACCCGCTTATTCGACGTGTGAAAAATATGGGCTCCGTAGGTATGGACATTGATGCCTTCCCGATTTTCACAATACACATTACCTCCCAGATGCGGGCGTTTGTCAATCACCAAACATTTCTTTCCTGCCTGCCGTGCCATATACGCAAATGTAGCACCGAACAAACCAGAGCCAACTATAAGATAATCATATTGTTTCATAGTTTCCACCATTAAAGCCACACATTTATTTTCCTGTTTCCTTTCCGCTTCCGCCAACGATTCTATTGGAATGCTGCGAAACGAATTGAGCCCATGTCTGCGACGATTTTCGGGAAGACAACCGTTTTTTCGACACCGACGATGCTTCTGGAATCACAGGTTTCGACAATTCGTAGAAATGACACACAGCCACCGCCAACGCATCGGTTGCATCGAGATATTTTTGGTCGTTTTCGTATTTCAACATTTTCGACAAAATGGAAGCAACCTGTTCCTTTGCGGCAGCTCCATTGCCCGTAATCGACAGTTTGATTTTTCGAGGAGCATACTCGTGAATCACAATATCGTGGGAAACGCCAACCGACATTGCCACGCCCTGCGCACGGCCAAGTTTCAACATCGACTGGACATTTTTCCCGAAAAACGGGGCTTCAAGCGCCATCTCGTCGGGAGAATATTTTTCAACCAAAGCGGTCAGCGTGCTATGGATTTTCTGTAGTTTGGCATACGGATCGCTGATTTTCTGTAATTCTATCGCACCAATTTCAAGAACTTCCATTGATTTACCTATGGCTTTGATTATGCCATAGCCCATCACATTCGTTCCCGGGTCGATGCCAAGAATTATTTTCTCCATCCGTATTTTTTATCCAAATATTCCTTAAAGGCAGGATATTTGCCGTCGATTCTATCAAAATGTTCCTCCTTGCCTTCCAAGCCACTCAAACTTGCCGGCAATTCAGGATCAACACCGATTGCATCAATAATAGCTTGCGGGAATTTTGCAGGATGCGCCGTTTCCAACGAAACCAACAATTGATTTGCATCAGGTTTTTCGTTGCCAATATAGTCTTCAACGCACTTCCACCCCACAGCACCATGAGGTTCCAACACTACGTGATAATCATTCCACGCCTGTGTGATTGTTTTGCGGGTATCGTCATCGGAAACACTTTGAGCATAAAACATTGCGTCCATTGCCGCAAAATCAGGTTCTTTCAGGATAGTACCCTTTTCGTCCATATTTCCGCCGTACAATTCTATCAAACGAGCCAAATTGCTTGGATGTCCAACATTCATCGCACTCGAAAGGCAATTCTTCGAAGGCTCGATTTTAGAATATTTGTGCGTTTTCATCAGTTTTTCGAACTCATCGTTTTCATTCGTCGCAACAAGAATACGTTTCACTGGCAAACCCATTTTCGTTGCCAACACACAGCCCATCATGTCGCCGAAATTTCCCGAAGGAACGCAGAAAACTACTTGTTCCAACTCATCGGAAGATTGGTTCCGAAGTTGCGTATAAGCATAGATGTAATATACAATCTGAGGTATCAAACGACCGATATTGATTGAATTTGCACTGGTAAAATTCAAACATTCCAAATCAGGATCGGAAAACGCCTGTTTCACCATAGCCTGGGCATCGTCGAACTTTCCGTTTATGGCGATAATCTGCACATTTTTCTGCAAAGTGGTCATTTGTCTGCGCTGACGGTCGCTCACCTCCTTTTCGGGGAACAACACCGCAATATTGATATTGTTAAGCCCGTAGAACGCATGAGCCATTGCGCTTCCAGTGTCGCCCGACGTAGCCGTGAGAATCAGCTTATGCACATTCTGTTTTTTCAGAAAATATTGCATCATCCGCCCCATCATTCTGCCCGCAAAATCCTTAAACGATGCTGTCGGGCCTTGGTCGAGACGCATAATATATTTACGGTCAACAACTTTTTCAAGGGGGACATCGAAATTGTAGGCATCTTTTGTCATTGCAAGCAAATCCTCGTAGGGAACCTCATCGCCCAAAAACTTTGAAAATACTGTGGCTGCAATTTCGTAATATTGTTTGCCTTTCAATGCGTTCAATTCCGCTTTGGTAAATGCAGGGATCGCATTTGGCATATATAAGCCCTTATCGGGAGCAAGACCTTTCAGCAACGCTTCGCCAAACGTTACTTCGGAGGCCTTATGATTCGTTGAGAAGTATTTTATTTGTGACATTGTATTTTTTTTGCTAAATTACACGATTTTCATTATTCCGCAATACATTGTACGGATTTACAGCAATTGTTATTTCCGTAGCCTATAATTCCACAGCCGGAGCAGGTGTTACTTCCTGCGATTTCTCGATAGCCTGGGAAATATTTATGGCAAAGTCGCCGATTTTCTCGTAAAGCGCATACACACTGCTGTACAGCGTACCAACTTCGTAGGTGTATTCTCCCGATTTGATAGCTTCAACGTGTGCGTCGCGAAGCAGATTTCGATATTCATTTATCTCATCTTCAGCCTGATACGCCGACGAAATATCAACTACATCGTAGTCCTTGCTTAAATTATTGTCCATAATTGTCAACGCATGACGCACGCACTCGTACATTTTCTGCAAATGACCGTCGTTAATCTGTCCGAACTGCACATTCTGCACATGCTGGTTCTTCTTCATAATCGAAATATGATAAATGCTGTCGCCTATACTTTCCAAATTATCGATGATGCGGAGCATTGCGCTGATTTTTTTAGAACCCTCCTTACTACCAACCGTTTCGGAAATATGGGTAAGGAACTTGGCGATTTCTATCTCCATTCTGTCGGTAATTTCCTCGTATTTCTTGATTTTGTCGAGATATTCCGAATACGATTCCTCCGACTTTGACTTAGTAAGTTCGGGAAGATAATCATACATCTTGAGCACACGCTGCGAAAACAACTGGATTTCCTGCTGGGCACTCTCAATATCGAGTTCCGAGGTATTCATGAAATGGGCTGGAATATATTTCAACTTGAAAGACTCCTCGTCTTCCTCGTTTGTTTTAACCATCCAGTTCACAATGTTGATTATTTGAGGGATAAACCACATCAAAATCAGCGTGTTGACCACATTGAAAAATGTGTGGAAAATCGACAATGCCAACGGCAACGCTTTGGGATTGTATGTTTCGTCGCCCGGCATAACGTATGGACTTGAACCAATAAAACCAACTGTCATATCGGCAATAAGACGCATCAACGGATAGAAAACAGCCAGCGAAATGAATACACCGATTAAGTTGAACACAAGGTGGGCGCGCGCCGCCTTCTTCGCCATTGTGTTTGTGACCATAGCGGCAAGATTGGCGGTTATGGTTGTACCGATATTTTGCCCCATAACCAGCGCCACAGCCACATCGAAGCCGATCCAACCCTTGTAGCACATCACAAGCGTGATTGCCATCACGGCGGCACTGGCTTGTATCATACACGTAAGTATGGCACCAATAATTATAAATATCAATATCGAAATATAACCAAAATTAGACAAACGGGCTATCGCTTCAAGAAAATTAGGATATTCCTCCAAATTTGGCATTGCATTTTGCAGGAAATTCAATCCGATAAGCAACAACGACAAACCGATGATGAATTCACTGATGGAATGGAATTTCTCACGTTTCATAAGCATCATCGGCAGTGCGACAGCAACCGCCATCAGCGGAAAATTCAACGCCGATGTCGATTCACCCAAACCGAACAGCGAAATAATCCACGCAGTGACAGTAGTTCCGACGTTTGCGCCCATAATCACCGCAATCGCGCCCGCAAGCGAAAGCAAACCGGCATTCACAAAACTCACCACCATCACCGTTGTAGCCGACGATGATTGGATTGCCGCCGTGACAATGGTACCCGTAAGGATTCCCCGAATGGATTTGTCGGTCATTTTTGCAAGAATAAGACGCATTTTGCTACCCGCCATTTTCTGCAAACTATCACTCATAAGCTTCATTCCATACAAGAATATGCCAAGCGAGCCGACCGCTATCAGTAATATCCGAATTATAGTTACAACTGTATCCATTTTCCACCTTTTTATTCGATACGAAAATAGACTTGATATGTTACCTGAATGTTAATGTATGTTAAGTTTTCGTTAAATTTAGTGACTTATTTTAAGTCCAAGTTTTTAACGTGACAATCGTAGATGGGGAAAGAAATGGTTTGCCATTCTCAAAATGCAGGGAACCAAGGAGAAAGAGATTTTGGCAAAGATATTTTGTAGAGCCGCAATGTTTGCGGCTCTACAATACGTTGTAACTCAGCAAATCACCATTCACACTTCAGATTTTAATTTCTAAATCTTCATTTTTAATTAAAATTTTCTACCTTTACCCCAAGTTCACGCCGAAGCATTTTCTAAATGCGGTTGGGTGGGCTTGGACATATAAGAAGGCGTTTATCTGACGCTTTGTTGAGGCGGTTCGAAATCTGACAATTTCAAAAACTCAAGTCGAGACAAAGCAATGGTGGATGCCCATTAGGTATGTAATATATGGTACGCTCGTGCCATTTACATATCGGCGTGGGTTCTGCGTTGCTCGTTTCCATTTGAGTGGGCAATGTCAGAGCCTCGGACCGTGGAACGAGTAACAGATACTGATTCCACGCTTTTTTATTTTTAGCAGTAATCAATTTTGCTTGGGAGTCGGCAATGTGTGGAAATTATGAAGAATTTTCTATTCTGGTTTGTCGGTGTATTGGTTCCGCTCGTCGGTGCCACACAGGTAGTGTCGTCGAACGTTGTTTCGAGTGCTGGCGACAATTATCAAAATAACTATGCTACCATGCAAGTAACAATCGGGGAAATCATAACCGAAACGATTTCCGAAAATGGCGTTACAATGACACAAGGTTTTCAGCAAACCGATATAATCGTGAAACCTGAATTTGTGGACGAACAATCCATTTCCATCGTTAATGTTTATCCAAATCCAGCAGTTCATTCTATAAAAATTGATTTTGGCGGCAATCCGTTTGACGATTGTGTATTTGAACTGATCAACAACAAAGGACAACGACTTATGTCAGCTTCTATAAGAGAAAATATTACCGAAATTCCATTAAGTCAATTTGTTGCGGGGATTTATCATCTCCGAGTTCATTCTACAAAATCAAATTATAAACAAAGTTTTACGATAGAGAAACTATGAAAAAGAAATGGTACATATTGCTTTGTATGCTTGTTTTGGTTTCTTGCAAGAAGCTTGATTTTGAACGAGTTAACAAACTTTCGTCTTCCGAAGTTCAGATAAACGGAACGTGGGTGACGGCAAAGTCTTCGATTGTTGATATTGATGAGAACGGAATTGTGGAATATGGTCATTGTTGGAGTTTATCGAAAGAACCGACAATTTCGGATAACCATTCGTCGCATAAATCAAATTTTGATAAAACGGAATTTCTCGACACTCTTTTGAAATTGTCGCCAGAGCAAACCTATCATATTCGTCCGTTTGTGAATACGGGGAATGGCATTGTGTATGGCGATGACCATACATTTGTTGCTCCAAAGGACATTACGATTTCGTGTAATAAAATTCAAGTTACTGCCGAACAAACTATTGCCACGTTCTCGTCCATTACAAATGTTGGATCATTGCAAATAGATGAATATGGGACATTGATTTCGTCTCAAAAAAATGATATGAAAAACGGCGTTTATCGTAAAAAGTCTGTGTTACAAGCAAACGACGATTTTTCTGAATCGTTCAAGGACTTGGAGAAAGGCAAAACGTATTATGTACAAGCGTATGCAAAGCTCTCGAACGTAACTACAATGTACAGCAATATAGTAGAAGTAGTAATCCCGAAATTGGTGATTAACACAGGGAAATGCGATATTCTTAGTTCAAAAACAGTGCAAATTTATGCCGAAGTGCAAAGTCTTTCGTTTGATGCAGTAACGGCTTACGGTTTTTGTTGGTCGGCTACAACTTCACAACCTGACTTTAATTCCGAACACGTTATATGGAATAAAAACTTAACGTTGGGAACTATCTCAACGCAGGCATCGGATTTGCAACCGTCGCAAACGTACTATTATCGGGCATTTGCAATGTATGGGAACACAATAGTTTACAGTGATATTAAAACATTCAGAACCAATTAAATGAACCGAACAATATTGAAATATGGATTGATAGTTGCGGCAATGTTTCATGCACTTGCCATATATGCACAGAAAGTTGACAAAGCCGAACTTTCGGCAGTGAAAGATGAACTTTTATTGTCGGTGAGAATCAAGGATTGCAAGTCTTCACAAAAATTCTATCCACTGGCTGATTTTTATTACGAAAATGGAGAAAGAATAGGCACAAACACCATACAATATAAATCCGGAAATAATTTTATAGCGTGTGGTTCGTCCGATGTGTTGCTTTGGAAACCAAGCACCGATAAACTGACGATAAACCAGCCCGTTTATGCAGTTTTGAACGTAAAAACAGAGTTGGAAATTGAACTTGCCCCGCATATAATTAAATCGTTAGTGTTCCCTGGGTTGGGCGACTACCGTTTGCGAAATGGTAAAGTTTATTTCATGTACGGACTTGCTGGATATGGTTTGATAGCCACGGCATTGTCCCTGCAAAATAAAGCCACACAAAATTATGATTTGTATAAGTCCAACCTTACCATTTCGGAAAGCAACGATTTGTATGACAAAGCTGTTAAACAGAGAAATCTTTCGTATGTGGCATTGGCTTCGGCTGCTGTTGTTTGGACTGTTGACATTGCCGCAATGACAAAGAAATATAAATCGGTGAAGGCAAATCCATCATTGAGCAACTACTATACGGCCTTGGCTGACAAAACTTTCAGTGCGAAGTCAAATATAGTTCACTTCGACAATAGAAACGATTTTGAAATAGCAATGGATATGGGGAAATCTTTGGTGCAAAAGGCAGACGAGCTTTTGACAAAAGACGAGAATTCCGCTTTGACAACATATCAACAAGCTGAACAAGAATACCAAAAAGCACTGAAAATTAACGGGCAATCGGGAAAAGCAAAAATAGAACTGGAATCGGTTCAACAAAAAATAGCCTCGATAGAACAGAAAAAAGCAAAATACAACCAATTGGTTGCCGATGCCGACGCACAAATGCGGAATGCTGAATACGACAAAGCCCAAAGTTTATATAATCAGGCACTTACGTTGTATCCTAATGCGGAATATCCAAAATCGCAATTGAAAGAAATTGAAAAAGCAAAAGCAAACCGACAATTGCAAAATGATTACGATGAAATAATTGCAAAAGCCGACAAATTGCTAAAAGATAAGAAATATGATGAGGCAAAATCGCTATATAATCAAGCGTTGACGCTGAAACCGAATGAAACATATCCCAAAAACCAAATTGAAAATTGTGAGAAACTGAAAATACAATCACAATACGATGCGATTATAGCCAAAGCCGATGCACAATTCAAGGCGAAGAATTACGAGGAAGCCGAACGGTTGTATAACGACGCATTGGTGGTGAAATCAAACGAAAGTTATCCCGTGGCACAAATAGAGAAATGCCGGCAACTGCAAAAACAGAAATCGTGCAACGCTCTTGTAGCGAAAGGAAATGTTGCTTACAACGCTCAAAAATACAAAGAAGCGAAATCGTATTACGAAGAAGCATACGCGGTGCTTCCGTCGGTGGAAATCAAGAACAAGATTGATTTGTGCCAACAGAAATTGGACGACCAAGAATGGAACGCCTTGATGCAAAAGGCAAACATAGCATTTGCAAAAGATGATTACGAAACGGCACTCAAACTTTACCAACAAGCCGACGCAGTAAAACCAAACCAACCCAAAACGATTGAGCAGATTATTGCCTGTAAAAAAGAACTTAAAAAGAACGAAGAGGTTGATTTGGTTACGCTCTATGAACAATGTAAGAAAGCAGTATTCTTCATTATTAGCGCCGACAAAGAAGGGATAGGACAAGGTTCAGGATTTTTTATTACTTCCGATGGAGTTGCCGTAACAAATTATCATGTATATAGTGGCGGCTATTGGTCTATGGCAAAAATTTATACCGAAGATGGAGAATCATACAATATCGACAGAGTTATTGCCTCGGATAAAGACAAAGATTATATGATTTTTAAGGTATCAAACAATGGCCATAAATTTCCAACCGTGAAACTTGCAAACACACCAGCAAAAGTTGGAGAGAAAGCTTTTGCGATTGGTAATCCCAAGGGGTTGGAACAAACGCTTTCTGATGGTATTATTAGTTCATATAGAACGGAAGAGAATTTACCTGATGATTTTTTAATTCAAACAACGGTTGGGATTACACACGGTAGTTCTGGAGGGGCATTGTTTAATATGAAAGGAGAGGTTATAGGTATAACTTCTGGTGGAATTGAGAGTGTGGCAAGTGCGAATTTGAATTTTGCAATTAACATATTGAAAATTAAGGAATTAAATAAATACAGATAGAGTATGAAACGGTTATTGACAACAATATTCGGAGTGATGTGTGCGACAATACTTTGGGCTCAAAGTCCGCAGGCGTTCAAGTATCAGGCAGTGATACGAAACAACCAAGGTAAGATTTTGGTTAACCAGTTGGTTTCGTTGCAGATAAGCATATTGCAGGACAATCCTATGGGTGATGTGGTGTATATGGAAACGCACCAAGTTGCGACAAACGATTATGGTATAGCCAACCTTACCATAGGCGGTGGCGAAGTCGTTACAGGCGTATTTGCCGACATTCCTTGGGGAACGAACACACATTTTGTTAAGACGGAACTTGACATTACAGGGAACCGAAACTATGAATTTATAGGTACGTCGCAATTGCTGAGTGTTCCGTATGCGCTCTATGCGGAACAAGCGGGAAGTGCCAATAATGCCGTTGACGATTTTGACAAGGATGCGACGAATGAACTGCAAGTGTTGTCGCTCGAAGGAAATATGCTGACATTGAGCAACGGCAACACGATAGATTTGGGCAAATATCTCGACAACACCGACCAACAAACGCTTTCGCTCGACAACAACCAACTTTCCATTTCTGGTGGAAATACGGTAACGATTGACGCAAACAACCGTGACGAAATCCAAGCATTGCATTTTTCAAACGACACACTTTATTTGAGTGATGGTGGCTATGTGTATTTAGGTGCATATTGGGATAACACCGACGACCAAACGCTTTCTGTATCAGGAAATTCGCTTTCCATTTCTGGTGGAAACTCTGTGCAGTTCGACACCGACAGCACCAACGAAATTCAAGCGATTAGGTTCTCTAACGATACATTGTATTTAAGCAACGGCGGAAGTGTGTATTTAGGTTCATACTGGGATAATACCGACAACCAAACCTTGAGTATAGTAGGAAACGAACTGGTTATTAGCGGAGGAAATTCCGTTATACTTTCCAACAACGTGGATTTGGATTCCGACCCAGTGAACGAATTACAAATTTTGTCGTACAGCAAAGACACATTATTTCTCTCGCAAGGGAACTACGTTGTTCTTCCGCACAACAACGATAACGACTCCACCAATGAATTGCAAGTTCTTTCCCGTTCGGGGAATATTGTATCATTGTCGTTGGACGGAGGAAGTTTTTCGGTGGAAGACGATGATTCAAACTCCACAAACGAAATACAAACACTTACCAAAACAGAAAATATAATCTCGTTATCAGATGGCGGAAGCGTAACTCTGCAAGACGATGATCCAATTAACGAAATTCAAACGATTACGCTTACAAACGATGATTTGACATTGAGCAAAAATGGCGGGAACATTGATTTGAGTGGATATACTCATAAAACAGAATTTGATTCGTTACAAGCTAATTATAACGAATTGGTTTCGCTATTAAGAAATCTTGGAATGG
>JAFZOY010000067.1 GCA_017552705.1 Bacteroidales bacterium | reverse complement strand
CGGTTCTGCGTTCGGTGGTTGCACCAACTTGACAAAGGTTACAATCAACAGCAATGCCGTCGCTTCAAGTGGTTCTAGCTTAAAAAATATATTCGGCACCCAAGTACCCGAATATGTTTTAGGCGAAGATGTCACTAAAATAGGCAACAATGCGTTTTTTGGTTGCACAGGTTTGACTTCAGTGACCATTCCCGAAAGTGTCACCTCAATAGGTGGCTCTGCGTTCAGTGGTTGTACTGGTCTTACATCAGTAACCATTCCCGAAAGTGTCACGTCGATAGGCGACTATGCGTTCTCTGGTTGCACCAACTTGACAAAGGTTACAATCAACAGCAATGCCATTGCTTCAAGTACATACACATACAATTCTACTTACTTGGGGTCGATATTTGGCACCCAAGTAACAGAATATGTTTTGGGCGAAGGTGTAACGTCGATAGGTGAATATGCGTTCAGAGAATGCACACGTATTACATCGGTGACTATTCCTGAAACTGTTACGTCAATAGGCAATTATGCGTTCTACAAATGCACTGGTCTTACATCGGTAACCATTCCAGAAAGTATCACATCAATAGGCAATTCTGCGTTCGAAGATTGTAAAAATGTACAAATGTTTGTATTCGAGAAAGAAACGCCGCCAGCATTCGGAAGTGATGTGTTCAAGAACTCAACTTGCCCGATATATGTTCCCAACGCATCGGCGGTAACAGCATATAAAGCGGCAGATAATATGAACAGTTATGCAGACCGTGTAAAAATTATGCCTACAATTGTCATAGTGGATGGCATCAAGTATCAGTTGCAAGACGATGGAACATTTGCCGTGATTGCAAACAACTATTCTGGCGATGTTGTCATTCCAAGTAGTATTGATTACAATGGCGTTGCCACAACAGTCACCTCAATAGCGGCCAATGCGTTCTATGGTTGCACTGATTTGACTGCGGTGACAATTCCAAGCAGTGTTACATCAATAGAAAGTGATGTATTCAAATCTTGCACCAACTTGACAAAGGTGATACTCAACAGCAATGCAATTGCTTCAAATACATACACATACTATTCTAACTTGGGTAATATATTCGGCAAGCAAGTAGCAGAATATGTATTGGGCGAAGATGTTACGTCAATAGGCGAATATGCGTTCTATGGTTGCACTGATCTTACATCGATAACCATTCCCGAAGGAGTTACGTCAATAGGCAATTATGCGTTCGATGGTTGCTATGGTTTGACATCGGTGACCATTCCTAAAAACGTTACGTCAATAGGCGATTATGCGTTCTATAATTGCACTGGTTTTACATCAATAACCATTCCCGAAGGGGTCACAACAATAGGCAGCTATGCGTTCTATAATTGCACAGGTTTGACATCGGTGACCATTCCAAGCAGTGTTACATTAATAGGAAGTGATGCATTCAAATCTTGCACCAACTTGACAAAGGTGACACTCAACAGCAATGCCGTCGCTTCATACAATTCATACAATACATACAATTTTAACTTTTATACTATATTCGGTTTCCAAGTAACAGAATATGTATTGGGTGAAGGTGTCACCTCGATAGGCGATTACGCATTCTATGGTTGCACAAGACTTACATCGGTGACCATTCCCGAAGGTGTCACGTCAATAGGAAATAATACATTCTATAATTGCACAGATTTGACATCAATAACCATTCCTGAAGGGGTCACGTCAATAGGCAATTCTGCGTTCTATGGTTGCACTGGTCTTACATCGGTGACCATTCCCGAAGGAGTCACGTCAATAGGCAATTCTGCGTTCTATAATTGTAAGAAACTTACATCAATAATCATTCCAGAAAGCGTCAGGTCAATAGGCAATTATGTTTTCTATAATTGTTCAAAAGTACAAGAATTTGTATTCGAGGACGAAACGCCGCCATCATTCGGAACAAGTGTGTTCTATGGCTCATCGTGTCCGATATATGTTCCTACGGAAGAGGCTGTAACTGCATATAAGGCGGCTACTAATATGAGCAATTATGCAAGCCGCATACAAGTTATGCCTATATTTGTTGTAGTGGATGGCGTAAAGTATCAGTTGCAAGACAACGGAACGTTTGCCGTAGTTGCAAACAACTATTCTGGCGAAGTTAATACTATTCGTGAGAGTATTGATTACAATGGCGTTGCAACAGCAGTCACCTCAATAGCGGCCAATGCGTTCGAAGATTGCATCGATTTGACAGCGGTGACAATTCCAAGCAATGTCACGTCAGTAGGCGGTTCTGCGTTCGGTGGTTGCACCAACTTGACAAAGGTTACAATCAACAGCAATGCCGTCGCTTCAAGTGGTTCTAGCTTAAAAAATATATTCGGCAGTCAAGTGACCGAATATGTTCTGGGCGAAGGTGTTACGTCAATAGGCAATTATGCGTTCTATGGTTGCTATGGTTTGACATCGGTAACCATTCCCGAAGGTGTCACGGAAATAGGCTACAATGCATTCCAAAATTGTACAGGTCTTACATCAATAACCATTCCAAGCAGTATCACAACAATAAGAACCTATGCATTCAGTGATTGCACCAATTTGACAAAGGTGACACTCTACAGCAATGCAGTTGTTTCAGGGGACTACACTCTATCAAACATGTTCGGTCGTGTAACTGAATTTATTATTGGTTCAGATGTCACGGAAATAGGCAACTATGTGTTCGGAAATTGTAAAATGGTACAAAAGTTTGTATTCGAGGGCGAAACGCCGCCTACATTCGGATATTCTGTGTTCTATGGCTCATCGTGTCCGATATATGTTCCAACATTGGAGGCAGTGACGGCATATAAGGCGGCGAATAATATGAGCAGTTTTGCTAGCCGTGTACAAGTTATGCCAATTTACACAATATCTGTTGTTGCTAATAATGATGAGTATGGCACGGTAAGCGGTGGCGGCACTTACAATGCACTTATAACACCTACCGTTACTATTTCCGCTATGGCTATAGAACCTTACCAATTTGCATATTGGAACGAAGATGGCAGTACTGAAGCAACTCGCACAATAACAATAACAGAAAATGCAACATATACTGCTGTATTCAAGCGGGCGATTACAATTAGCAATATTTCTGCTGCCGAAAAAGTTTACGATGGCACAATGGCAGCACAAATCAACTACACAACGGATGGTATTCTCGAAGGCGATGATGTAACCGTAAACTGCACCGCATCATTCGATGACAAAAATGTAGGTATAGAGAAAACTGTAACATTGCATTTTGAGCTTGAAGGCGAAGATGCTTCTAACTATACTATAGTTGCTGAAACAACCGACTTAAAAGCAAACATCACACCTGCGCCACTGGCTTTAATTGACCTTACTGCTCTTAACAAGGTTTACGACGGTACTACGACGGCTACGGTTACATATACTGCAAATGGCATAGTTGAGAATGACGATGTAACAGTAGAACCAACTGCCACATTTGCAGATAAAAATGTTGGCGACGACAAAGTTGTAACCTATTCATTTGCAAAATCTGGCGAAGATGCAGATAATTACACTTTGTCGGTTGAAACCGTTGATTTGAAAGCAAACATTACAGCCAAAGAAATTTCAATCAATGAAATCGTTGCAAATGACAAGGAATATGATGGTACTACAACTGCTACCGCTACATTTACAATGGTAGGAGCAATTGAAAACGAAGATGTGGCTGTTAATTACACGGCAACATTCGACGATAAAAATGCTGAAGAAAACAAAACTGTTTCTTTAACATTTGAATTGGCAGGTGAAGATATTGCCAATTATGTTCTTGCAAGTTCAACTGCTACGGCAACAGCAGAAATCACAGCCAAATCAATTGCAGTCAGCAACATTACGGCTGGAGAAAAGGTTTATGACGGTGAAACAACCGCCACGCTTGCATTCGAACTTGATGGTATTCTCGAAAACGACGAAGTTGAGGTTTCTTATACTGCAAATTTTGCCGATAAGAATGTAGGCGAAGACAAAGCCGTTACGTTCAACTTCGCAAAATCGGGTGCCGACGAAGCTAACTATGAATTGGCTGTTGAAGCAACCGAACCGAAAGCTGCCATTACGGCTTACACTTCGGTAGAGGTTACAATCACCGAGAACAGTGGAACAGAAACGTATGACGGCACAGAAAAAACGGTGACTGGCTACGCAGTTGAAATCAATTCTGAGTTGTACAAGGAATCAGATTTCACATTCAACGGAACGGCAGAAGTGAAAGGCACTAATGCTGGCGAATACGAAATGAACATTGTTGCTTCGGATTTCGAAAATACCAACGACAACTTTGCAAATGTTACGTTCACCGTGGTTGATGGCAAACTCACAATAGAAAAATCTTCGGAAACGCCGAATATGCCTGAATTGACGGCTGAAACACGTCTTTTGAACATTACCGATGTTGCACTGCCTGAAGGTTGGGCTTGGGCTGACGAAACCATTGCGTTGGTTGAAGGCGAAAACTCTGCCGTTGCCAACTATGTAGGCGACGATGCAGGCAACTACACTGTTGAATCGGTTACAATCACAATTACTCGTCTTCCTTGCTTGCACGACGGCGAATATACCATTGTTGATGCGAAAGAAGCTACGTGTACGGTTGACGGCTATACTGGCAACCACAAATGTTCTATCTGCGGTGCGATTTTCGAACAAGGTTCGGTAATTCCTGCCAAAGGTCACAATGCTGGCGAACCAGTAATTGAAAACTACACTGCGCCAACGTGCAAAGAAGCAGGTTCGGTTGATACAGTATATTATTGTACAATCGATGGCGAACTAATCAGCCGTGAAACATACGTGCTTCCAATTGTCGACCACGTCCCAGGCAAGAAAGTTGCTGAAAACATCATTCCAGCAACAACTACCACCGAAGGTTCGGTTGACTCCGTTGTATATTGTATGGTTGGCGGAGAGGAATTGAGCCGTGAACATTTCGTTCTTCCAATTCTCGACCACGAACACATAGCTGGCGAGCCAGTAGTCGAAAACTACGTTGCTCCAACGTGTACCGAAGCGGGTGCTGTTGACACGGTTGTATATTGTACGGTAAACGGCGAAGAACTCAGTCGCGAACACTTTGTACTTCCTGCACTTGGTCATACTGCTGGCGAGCCAGTAATTGAAAACTACACCGCTCCAACGTGTACCGAAGCTGGTACGGTTGATACGGTTTACTATTGCACAATCGACAATGAAGAAATCAGCCGTGAAACATACGTACTCGAAGCAAAAGGACATCAACCAAGCGAAAAGATTGCTAAGAATTACGTGGCTCCTACGTGTCTGGTGGCAGGTTCGGTTGATTCTGTAGTAACTTGTACAGTTTGTGGTGAAATATTGAGCGAAGAACATTTTGTACTTCCTGCACTTGGTCACACGGCTGGCGAGGCAGTAGTTGAAAACTACACCGCTCCAACGTGTACCGAAGCTGGTACGGTTGATACGGTTTACTACTGTACAATCGACGGCGAATTGATTAGCAAGGAAACATACGAACTTCCTGCTACTGGTCACAAACCAAGCGAAAAGGTTGCTAAAAATTATGTTCCTGCAACTACTACCACAGAAGGTTCGGTTGATTCAGTGATAACCTGTACGGTTTGTGGCGAAGTATTGTACAGCGAACATTTCGTACTTCCAATTCTCGACCACGAACACATAGCAGGTGCACCAGTTGAGGAAAACCGTGTAGAACCAACGTGTACGGTTGACGGTTCAGTTGACACTGTTGTATATTGTACCGTGAACGGCGAAGAACTCAGTCGTGAACAGTATGTACTTCCTGCACTTGGTCACAAACCAAGCGAAAAAAATGCTAAAAATTACGTGGCACCAACGTGCACGGAGGCAGGTTCGGTTGATTCTGTAGTAACTTGTACGGTTTGTGGTGAAGTGTTGAGCGACGAACATTATGAACTTCCTGCTACAGGTCATATCGCAGGCGAAGCAGTAGTTGAAAATTACGTTGCTCCAACGTGTACAACGACGGGAACGGTTGATACGGTTTACTATTGTACAATCGACGGAGACCTAATTAGCCGTGAAACATACGAGCTTCCTGCTCTTGGTCACAAAGCTGGTGAAAAAGTTGCCGAGAACTATGTGGCTCCAACCAAGACGGAAGACGGTTCGGTTGATTCGGTTGTGTATTGTACAATTTGTGGCGAAGAATTGAGCCGTGAATCGTTCGTTCTTCCTGCAATCGGTCACGACCATATTTTTGGTGAACCTGTGGCTGAAAATTACAAAGCACCAACGTGTACGGAGGCTGGTTCTGTCGATACCGTAGTATATTGCTTGGTTGATGGTGAGGAATTGAGCCGTGAAACATACGTGCTTCCAATGCTTGAACACGTTGCAGGCGAAAAAGTTGCCGAGAACTATGTGGCTCCAACAGCAACGGAAGAAGGTTCGGTTGATTCGGTTGTATATTGTGCAATCGGTGGCGAAGAGTTAAGCCGTGAATCGTTCGTTCTTCCTGCAATCGGTCACGACCATATATTTGGTGAACCTGTGGCTGAAAATTACAAAGCACCAACGTGTACGGAGGCGGGTTCTGTCGATACCGTAGTATATTGCTTGGTTGATGGTGAGGAATTGAGCCGTGAAACATACGTGCTTCCAATGCTTGAACACGTTCCAGGCGAAAAAGTTGCCGAGAACTATGTGGCTCCAACAGCAACGGAAGAAGGTTCGGTTGATTCGGTTGTGTATTGTACAATTTGTGGCGAAGAATTGAGCCGCGAATCGTATGTATTGCCAATCGAAACAACGGCAATCTCCGATGTTACAGCTGACGCTCCATCAATCTATGCATTCGGTCACACTATCGTTGTGGAAACTACGGCGTTCATCGGTAGCGACATTGTGGTTTACGACATCAATGGCCGCATCATTTCAACCGTTTCTGCAACCAACGAACGTACCGAAATCAACGTATCACGCGTAGGTGTGTACGGTGTACGGATAGCAAACGTTTCGGCAACCGTTATGATTCGATAAAAGAAGTAGGGCTGCCGCTGACTGACAGCTCTATAATAAATAATTATTAATGTGTTTGGATAGGGGCGAATGATTCATTCGCCCTTATTTTTTCCCTATAAACGAACACATTCTTCCCGTTTTTCCGTCTCGTCGGTACGAAAAGAATAGGTCGGGGTTGGTAAACGTGTCGAGGTTTGCGTTATGGATAGTTCCGATACCACATTCTTGCAGAATCGAAGCAACGCAGGAATTGAGGTCGAGGTGGAGGGAGTTCCCGTGTGGAATCAGAAATTTCTCGGGAAAATAATCGTGGAATTCCTGTCCGACCTCGTAGTTTTCTTGGGCTATCATGGGGCCAATGTAGGCGGTGAGATTCTGCGGTTGAGTGAATGATGATAGTTTTTCCACCATAGTTTGAATAATGCCGTCGCGCGTGCCCCGCCAACCACAGTGTAGCCCTGCAATTATAGAAAAATCCTTGTCGTGGAACAAAACCGAACCGCAGTCGGCAATGGAAATAGTGAGCAGAATGCCGCTGCGTGTGGTGAAAAAACCATCGGCTTCGGTGTCGTTTTCAAAATTTTCGTCAACTTCAACAATCTTTGCTGAGTGGATTTGATGCAAGTTTGCAATGGAAAATCCAGGTGCAACGGCCTCAAACAACCGTTGTCTGTTGGTGCGGACATTTTCAGGAGCATCGAGCGAATGGAGCCCGGTGTTCATGCTGGCGTACACGCCCGAACTGATTCCGCCCTTGCGTGTGGAAAAACCTGCCACGCATCGCTCGTTCGCCAACCACTCGTAATGCGGGATGCTTTTTTCGTTGTATTTTAGCATAAGAAACTAATTATGTATCAAAGATATGGATTTTGTTGTAATGTTTTAATATGAAAATTATACCTTTGCCGTACAAAGTTTTACGATGAAGCAAACAATACAGAAAATAATGGCAGATTCAATTTCGGTGAAGCAGAAATTGATGTCGGACGAATCAATTCTTTCGCAGATTGAACTCGTTGCAAAAAAAATGATTGAATCGTATCAAGCAGGTGGAAAAACCATGTTTGCGGGAAATGGCGGCAGTGCTGCCGATGCTCAGCATTTTGCGGCGGAGTTGGTGAACCGATTCTGTCTTGATCGCGACGGAGTTCCTGCATTGGCATTGACAACCGATAGCTCGGTATTGACTTCAATTGCAAACGATTACGATTTCAATGTGCTGTTTTCAAGGCAATTGCGTGCGCTTGGAAATGCCGGCGATGTGTTTGTGGGCATTTCAACATCGGGAACTTCCGCAAACATTATTGAGGCGGTTCGCGTGTGTCGTGAAAAACATATCTTTTCTGTTGGTTTAACTGGCTCAACAGGTGGAAAAATGGCTTCGGAGTGCGATGTGTGTATTTGCGTTCCTTCCACTGTTACCGCCAGAATTCAGGAAGCGCACATATTGATTGGACATATTTTGTGTGGATTAGTTGAGGATTCGTTATTCAAAAAATAGCTATGGAACATTTGTATATAGAAGCAACTTCGCATACTCCGGAAGTGTATTTCAACATCGACGAAAATAAGCTGTGCCTATTGGGACGCTCGTTCCCCGAAGATGCGGCAACGTTTTATTCGCCGGTGATTGCATGGTTGGAAAACAATATCACGGAATTTTCAGAACGATTTGTGCTTGAAGTGGAGTTTGAATATTTCAATACAGCTTCGGCAAAATATCTGTTGAAATTGATTCGTGTGATGGAAAAATACAAGGAAACCTCAAAAGTTCCCGTTTCTGTACGCTGGAATTATTTCAAAAATGATTTGGATATGAAGGATTCTGGCATTGAATATCAACGATTTGTAACAATTCCGTTTGAATTTATCGGAGTGGATAAGAAATAATTCCAAAAAATGAATATATTTGCAGTGATGAAATTAGTTTGTTTAGACATATTGCTCTTGTTGCTCGTTAGCAAACGCTAAGGGGTCGCAAGACACATACGTATAACAAGCCCCTTAGCGTTTAGCTTTGGGGTTTTCTTTTTTAATACATACATATTATGAGTGATAAAGTTTACATTTTCGACACGACGCTGCGGGACGGAGAACAGGCTCCCGGCAACCAGTTAAACATGCTTGAGAAATTAGAAGTTGCACGTGTGCTGGAAGAACTTGGTGTTGACATTATTGAAGCTGGATTCCCGATTTCCAGTCCGGGCGACTTTGAATCGGTTGTGCAGATTTCAAAAGCGGTAACGAATCCTACGGTGTGCGGTCTTACCCGTGCTATTCAAAAAGATATTGACGTGGCAGCCGATGCGCTTCGCTATGCGAAACATCCTCGAATCCATACGGGAATCGGAACGTCGTATAACCACATATACTATAAACTGAAATCAACGCCGGAGGAAATTATCCGTCGTGGTGTTGACGCGGTGAAATATGCCAAGAAATATGTGGAGGACGTGGAATTCTACTGTGAGGATGCAGGCCGTACCGACAATGAATATCTTGCCCGTGTGGTTGAGGCAGTGATTGCGGCAGGGGCAACAGTGGTCAATATTCCTGACACGACAGGCTATTGTCTGCCGACGGAATTTGGTGCGAAAATCAAATATTTGATGGAACATGTTCCCAATATTCATAAAGCAATCATTTCAACCCACTGTCACAACGATTTAGGTATGGCAACCGCCAATACCGTGCTTGGTGTGCTGAACGGTGCGCGACAAGTTGAAGTTGCAATTAACGGTGTTGGCGAACGTGCCGGTAATACGGCTATGGAAGAAGTTGTTATGGCTCTGAAGAGTCATCCTGCCCTGAATATCCATACCGACATCGTAACGCCGAACATTATGCGTGCAAGTAAGATGATTCAGCGTTTGATGAAAAGTCCTGTACAGGCTAACAAGGCTATTGTCGGAAGAAATGCGTTTTCGCATTCGTCGGGAATCCATCAGGATGGCGTGCTGAAACATCGCGAGAACTACGAAATCATCGATCCGAAAGATGTCGGTGTTGATGAATCTTCAATTATTCTGACAGCCCGTAGCGGTCACGCAGCATTAAAATATCGTCTGCAATTATTAGGCTATGCGCTTGAAGGTGAGGAACTTGATAAAACATATCAAGATTTCTTGAAAATGGCGGATGAGAAAAAAATCGTGAACGACGACGATCTGCTGATTTTAGTTGGAAAAGATAAAAAGAAACGTGAACGAAGCATTACCATTGAGCAACTTCAGGTTGTGTGCGGTAATTCAATGATTCCTACCGCAACTGTTTCGTTGAAAGTGAAAGATGTTCTGAAAACTGAAACAGCTATCGGTAATGGTCCTGTTGATGCGGCTTACACGGCAGTGAAGAAAATATTTGCTGAAAACAAGATTCGTTTGCAGGAATTCCTGATTCAGGGCTTCAACGGCGGTTGCGACGACAGCGGACGTGTGTCGGTTCAGGTTGAGTGCAACAACCATTTCTATCAGGGACTTGGTGTTGACACTGATATTGTAACGGCCTCGGTTGAAGCATTTGTTGATGCAATCAGCAAGGCGTTGGAATAAACGATTTGCCTAAAAAAGAGAAAACTTAATCGTTAGAATCTCTTGAAACCGATGATTTCACGAACGTCGCGGATGGTTTTCTGTGCGCTCTCGCGGGCTTTGTCTGCACCCATCTTGGCAACTTTTTCCAAGTAATCCTTGTCGGCAAGATATTCCTTGATTTTCTCGCTGAACGGAGCCACGAACTGAATCATATCTTCTGCCAGTTGCTTTTTCATGTCGCCGTAGCGAATTTGGCAGGAATTGTATAAATCATCGAAATATTGCACCGTTTCGGGTTTCGATACGGCACGCATCAAATGGAACAGATTCTCGATTTCTTCTGGTTTCTTTTGGTTTGGTTCTGTCGGTCCCGAGTCGGTTTTTGCCTTCATTACTTTTTTGCGGATAGCTTCAGGAGTATCGGCCAAGTAGATTGCATTACCTTCGCCTTCGGATTTTCCCATTTTCCCGTTCCCGTTCAACCCAGGAATTTTAACTAAATTCTTGCCGAAGTTAAACGCCTGTGGTTCAGGGAAATAATCAACCTTATACATGCGGTTGAAACGTAAAGCGAACGTTCTCGTCATTTCCAGATGTTGTTCCTGGTCTTTTCCTACAGGAACTTTTGCAGCGCGGTGAATGAGAATGTCGGCAGCCATAAGAGTAGGATAGGTCAACAAACCAGCATTCACGTTTTGCGGTTGTTGGCGGATTTTGTCCTTAAACGACGTGCAGCGTTCCAATTCGCCGAGATATGCATTCATATTCAAATACAAATACAACTCAATCACCTCTTTCACATCGCTTTGCACGTAGATAGTGGCCTTTTCGGGGTCGAGTCCGGCTGCCAAATATTCAGCAAGAATCTGACGTACATTGCCCTGAATGTTTTCGGGCGTTGGGTGTGTTGTAAGTGAATGTAAATCAGCTATAAAGAAATAGCAATTGTATTCGTTTTGCATGGTGATGAAATTCTTCAGAGCACCGAAATAATTACCTAAATGAAGATTTCCTGTCGGGCGGATGCCGCTTAAAACTGTTTCCATAAATTAAACTAAAGATGAGGTATTTAAATTTCCAAGGCTTACGGTAATCATTCGTTCGGTGTCGCTTCGTTTCCAGCGACTAACAATCTGAAGATGAATATTATACACGCTCAGGCTTGTTTCCTTAGAATGGATTTCACCGATTTTCAGCACATCGGAATTGATGATGCCTGATTCACGGGAAATTTTGTGGCCGAAGATTGCATCTTCGTGTTCGTCAAGAACTTGTGTATCGTAACTTCCTTGAATTTCGTAAATGTTTGCAATATCGTCGATGGTAATGAGTTGTAGATTTTCCATACCGTCGATGTTCAACGTGAACCAGTCGTATACGTTCTGGTCGATTATGCAGCGGTTCAGCGTGTCCTTGCTCAGGATGCGGGCATTGTTGATGATAGCCCGTCCGTAGTGGCTTTTGTCGAAATAATACAACTTGTCGTACGTGATTGCGTAGCGGATGCTTGCGCCGCCCACAATTTTTCGCAGTTTCGGATACAAGTGGAATGAGTTGTAGGTACGCAGCACAATGGCGAAATTGCTTGCGAAAAGCAACGCGTGCAGCGGGTTGTCGAACATCACATAGCCGCCGTCGCCCGTACTGATGAAATTTTCCTCGAATTCCTCCTTGGTATATTTTTGGAACAAAAACGCATGGTTTTTGAAACACATGTCGATTGTTTCGCGGAACAGGAGTTTAAACATACAAGGCACCAATGTTTGGGCGAATTCGTCGTACGAACTGTATTTATAAATGTCGATGCCCAGCACGGCCTTACGGTTCACCTGACCGTAGTTCACATAGCGTTGCAGTTTGTCGAGCAAATCCTCTTCCTTTGGAATCAGATTCACTTTTTCAAACACATATTTGTCTTCGGTTTCCTTGAGAATGCGAAGAATTTTTTCAAAATCAAGAGTGTGAACCGTTTTATTCATAATTCCACTTGTTTTCGGCAAAGATAGAAATTAAGAGTTAAGAAATGGGATTTTGAGAGTAAAAATTGTTATCTACATTTTGTACATGTTATATATGTGTTGTTTGGGAAGCCTTCGATATGTAATTTAAAATACTAGTAAAAAAATGTTTGGATACTAATATTGTAATGTATTTGATACATAACAACTTATGTGTTATTGTATAATGTACACTAAGTAATATTTATTTCTTAAATTCCTTGTTTTTCGTTCGTTTACTTTTTAGATTTGTGAAAATTAACCTTAAAAGTAAAGTATATGAAACGAGCATTATTCTTTTTAGTAACCTGTTGCATGGCAATGGGAGCGATGGCACAAATGTTTATTAGTAATGACGGAAAAGTTGGTATAGGAAGTAATTCTCCGTACAATAAGTTACATGTAAAGGGGAATGTTTATATACAATCTGCAAATGCTCATGCTTCATTGCAGATACAGACTGGAGCAACTGACCCACGCCTTGCAACCACCAGTACGGATATTGTTATGTATGGCATAGGGGCATTGAGCGGATATGCGAACATTCAGTGCAAAAAACTGTACGAGAAATCCGATAGAGATGCTAAAACAAACATACAACCATTGGCAAGGAATTCTTTAGAAAAGATATGTGAATTAAACGCTTATACCTTTAACTGGAAAGGTGATGAAAATGGGAAAAGAGATGTTGGATTAATAGCACAGGAAGTTGAAAAGGTAATTCCTGAGATAGTAAAAACAGCAGACAGTACAAGCGGGAAATTGGTGTCTTACACCAGTCTTATTCCATATTTAATAGAGGCGATAAAAGAACAACAAGAAAAAATAACCGAGTTGGAGAATACCATAGCAAAAATGGGCTCCTCTGAATCGGCAGAACTAAAATCCACAGCTTTGTTTACCGAAGAAAAAACATCCGAAAGTCCAGCCTCTCTTTCGCAAAACAAACCAAACCCATTCAGTTCCGAAACTCGGATAGAAATGTTTGTTCCAAAATCGGTTGCAAGTGCCACATTATATGTGTATGATTTGCAAGGCAAACAGGTAAAATCTATTGCAGTTACGGGCAGAGGAGCAACGTTCGAAACTATTCACGGCTCAGAATTGCAAGCAGGATTGTATATTTACAGTCTCGTTACCGACGGCAAATTGGTAGGTAGCAAACAAATGGTGTTAACTGAATAAAAACTAAACATTATGAAAATAATCAGACTATTTATAGGAATCGTTGGAGTAATGTTGCTTGTTGACATTTCTTGTTTCGGTGCATATTTAACAAATATTCCCATTCAAATCACACAACCAAATGGTGACACGCTCACCATTTATGCTTCTGGGGATGAATATTACAATTGGTTACACGATATAAATGGATATACCGTAGTACAGGATGATATGGGTTATTATGTATATGCTCAATATAATGAAAAAGGAAATGACATAAAAGCATCAGCATATATAGTGGGGAAATGTAATCCTCAAGAGGTTGGCTTACAGCCTAACATTGCCTGTCGGAGAGAAATTATAAATAATATTATTGAGAATGCTGAATTTAATAGTTCCGACATAAAAGGGAATGGATATATATATCCAACAACAGGAACAATAAACAATATTGTCATTTATATAAGATTTGCCGACCAAACAGAATTTACAGATTCACAATCAAAATACACAAATATGTTTAACAATTCTGCAACAGGTGCAAATTCGGTATATAATTATTTTAAAGAAACATCCAATAACAAATTAACGGTGAATTCCTCATTTTATCCGACGAATAATGGATCTTCAATATTGTCATACCAAGATATATATACAAGGAATTATTATTGTAAGTATTCCTCATCAAATCCTATTGGATATACTGATGATAATAAAAATGAACGATTAGATTCTCTTTTGTTACGTGCTATAAATTTTGTCAAAAATCAAATAGATACAACTATTGATTATGACACAAATAATGATACTTACGTTGACAATATTTCATTTATTATTAGAGGGGGAAACAATGGTTGGAACACTATTTTATGGCCGCAAGTCCGTTTTTTATTTGCGACCCTTAAAATTAGTAATTATAATATTCGTGATATTACTTTGTATGTTGAACAAAATATAAACCAAAAGGGCGTTGGTTTATTATGCCACGAGATTGGGCATGTCTTAGGCGCTCCTGATTTATATCATCACTATGATCAGAATCATCATCCAGTAGGTTACTGGGATATTATGGCCATAGAAACAAATCCTCCCCAATATATGAATACAGGTATTAGATGTTATATTTATCATTGGATTGATTCTATTCCAGAAATCACCACATCAGGTACATATACGTTGAATCCGGTTACTTCATCCATAAATAATTGCTATAAAATTTCGATAAAAAACACGTCTGATTTTCTTTTGTTAGAGTATCGTAAACGAAATGGAACATTCGAAACACAAATACCAAACGAAGGCTTGTTGATATATAGGATACACTTGACATCAGGTGGCAATTTTCAAGGCAACATATATGGTACAGGCTATGGAGGAGTTTTTACAGGTATATACGTATATAGAAAGGATGGAACAATAAACGAGGCAGGGGATAGTGTGAATGCCGTATTTTCCTCTAATTCTGGAAGAACAAGGTTTTCTTCAAATTCTAATCCCAGGGCATTCATGTATGATAGTACTATAGCAAATGTTTTAATAAAAGATGTTTCTTCTGTAGGCGAAACAATTTCTTTTTATGTTAAATTTTGCGATGGAAAAGATATAACGTATTCTAACACAAATAATTTACCGAATTGTACAAATGCTTCTAATACAATATCAACAAATGGCAATGTGATTGTGAAAAATACGGATAACGTGTTGTTTGAAGCAAGAAATAGTGTTTTGTTAAATAAAAATTTCACTGTTAATCTTGGAGGACAATTTGAAATAAATATGGATGGTTGTTTTGAATAATTTTTTACCATGAGATGTTATTTGATTATACTAATGTTTAT
The DNA here is from genome assembly GCA_017552705.1 of Bacteroidales bacterium. Classification (GTDB taxonomy): domain Bacteria; phylum Bacteroidota; class Bacteroidia; order Bacteroidales; family UBA1715; genus UBA1715. The sequence goes on along the minus strand of JAFZOY010000067.1, from coordinate 6,208 downwards.
TTTTTCTTTGAATTGTTATAGTCAATCTGAGATTGAGGTATATGCGGTAAAAGAAACGTGTAAAAACTTAAATACAAATCAAGAAACGCAGCAGCAATACGAACTAGTCATATATCCAGAAAATAATGATAGTATTTATGTTCGTTTAAATAACGATATTAATATAGATGGACAAGTTTTTAATGAGGAATGTCGCTATTTTTATGCAAAGTTTTATGATGACAACTCTTTTGAAATACTTCCAAACACAATACCTGCTTGTAATGCAAATTTTAAAGGGAAAGGTACACGGAGTGCCAACCAACTTTCCTTAAATTATATCGTTACTTATACAAATGACACAGAAAAGTCTTGTACAATACAAAATACTCCATTGCTTTATTACAATTTTGATTTCTCTACACATAAGATATGGTCATATCAAATTATAGGAAACAACTCAAAAAAGAACATCCTATATAGACTGAGTGATAACAATTATGACACAAAACTTGGACGTGAATTGGAAAAATCAAACGATAATGGTATTTCTTGGAGTTCTGTAGGATATATAAGTTCAGGAAATCCTGTATATTTTCAGGCTTCGGAATCAACAACACGTATATTATTGTATAATTTTGACTTACAAAAAGGAGATGTTTTTAATCATCAAGAAGTTTTATCAATTGATACTATAGAATGTGGGATTGTAAAGAAAAAAAGATTCACCTTTTCCAATGATATATGGATAGAGGGAATTGGAAGTGTATTTTATCCCTATTTCGACCTTGATGTGATGGGGACCGAAATTTCTCAATCAAACTTACTCAATGTTCAATATGATCATAGAATCTATCCTTACAATGGCAGATTCGTTAAATACAGCAACTATGCGGACTTTATATGGCAAAACCCACAACTACAATATCTTACATCTTTAAATAAGCCAATTGAATCCCAGCAAATCACCCTTTCCCCCAACCCCGTAAAAGACTATCTAACCATAACTTTACCCACCGACAACAACGAAATCAAAATTTTTGACTTGCAAGGCAAACTTTTGTTGCAACAGAATGTAGGGTTTTCGGCAGAGATAAATGTCTTATCATTGAAAAATGGCACGTATGTGTTGGTGGTTAATGGAAATTCGTGTAAGTTTGTGAAAGAATAAATATAAAATTTATGACAATGAAAAAGTTTTTTCTATTATTGAGCCTGTTATCAGCTTGTGTTTTAAGTAGTTGCCACAAGGACAAAACATCCACTCAAGTTACAAGTATAACGTTAAGCAAAGTCAATAATATGAAAGATGTCTCGTACTTTGTTGTGGTAAATTCCTTGGATGAATCATTAAAAGCTTTCAGTCCAGATTTAGATACATCGAACATTATTCCTTATTTGTGTGCAAAAAGCAATAGTGGTGATTTAGAAGTAGTTAAATTTCAATATGAAATGGAGGGGGCGACAGATGCGGCAAAATCATTTGCCGAAAATAATCTTTTTGTTGTCCCTCTAAATTTTGTCTCTATTGGTTCCAATTATATTTGGTTGCGCAATTGCCGTTATTATGTAACGAATGAAAACGATTGTCCCGAAGAAATGCAGTCTGTTTTGTTTGAACTACAAAGTAATGTATATCAATACATTATTCGAAAAAAAGATGGCGTTGTCTTAAAATTTAAAGAAGTGGATATTTTGGATCGTTTGTATCTTGACAACAGCGACTTTTACATTCCAATGGGTTGCATAAGTCCCACGGAAGATGGTTTTTATATTTTGACCACAAAAACAGATTCTCGATTGATAAAAGTAACCGACAACAATACATCAAAACCAATAGTGGAGAACGTAATACCCCGAAATTGCTATATAGAGAGTTTTGTATGCCAAAATAATGCAGTTGCAGCTATGGGAAGTTTGTACTCGGCAGATGCTCCGTGGACTCCCATGGTATTCTTTCCTGACGGGAATGTAGAAACTCTTTCTCTTCGAACAGATTTCGACAGAATAGGCAGTCAATACGATGTTATTTTTTCTGTTGGAGGAAAGGTCTATTGTGCTATTTGTTTTAAAAACCAATTAGACCAAAGTGAATTAAGTATATATCGATTGAACATTGCTGAAAACGCTGTAAATGTTGATTCTCTTTGTACTCAAATCGTGCCGTTTGTGTATAGCGATGTCGCTCAATATTTGCCACGTTACACTGAAGAGTCAACCGTTGCTTTTATGAATGGGAATAGACTCATTTCATTTTCTTCAGAAACAGAACAATTTGAAACGAAAGAGATTGCGGAATTTCAGAATGTGATTGAATCTTATCCAAGTTTTGACGGTTGTATTTATGGTTATGAAAATAATTATTTGGATAAAGTACTTCGCTACAATGTGAGAACAAAAGATGTTTCGGTATTTACTATAGATAAATCGGACATTGTTCCGTTTGGCTATGCTCCAAGACCAGAATTTTGTGCGTCAAAAAACATTTTTATTCAATATGGAGAAAGTATACAAGGTCGTGATATGACTGTTGTTACCGATGTTTTGGCACAATCTGCGTATTCTATTGAAGCAGAGGGGAAAAGAGTTTCTACTATTTACAAGATACAGTGATTTCGTAGTCATAACCCGTGATCCATACTCATAAATTAAACCGCCTGTTTTTGTAAATCATTCAAAAAGTGTAATTTCGCACTAAATTTTTGAGTGATGTTTGTCGAAATAATAGATACAACCCTCCGTGATGGCGAACAAACCAATGGCGTGGCCTTCACCGACAAGGAGAAACTTTCCATAGCAAAGCATTTGTTGACCGAGGTAAAGGTCAATCGTGTTGAAATTGCTTCGGCGCGTGTGTCGAAAGGCGAATTTGAATGTGCTGCAAAAATTATTCAATGGGCGAAAGAGGCTGATTTTCTTGATAAAATCGAAATTCTCGGTTTTCTCGACAAACATATTTCCATTGATTGGGTGAACAACGCGGGCGGAAAGTACATCAATTTGTTGTGCAAGGGTTCGTTGCGTCAGCTCGAAGGGCAGTTGCGGAAAACTCCTGATGAACATATTGCCGACATAAAGGAGAGTCTTGCATACGCCGAAAGTCTGGGCATCAGTGTAAACGTGTATTTGGAAGATTGGTCGAATGGAATGCGTAATTCTCAGGATTATGTATTTTATATGCTTGATAATCTGCAAAATACATCAATCAAACGGTTTATGTTGCCTGATACACTCGGCATTTTGTATCCGAAGGAAACCTATAAATATTGCAAACAAATGCGTGAACGCTATCCAGACCTTCATTTCGATTTTCATGGACATAATGACTATGGTTTGGCGGTGGCAAATTCCACGGCGGCGCTTACAGCTGGTTTCAACGGCATACACACGTCGGTGAATGGTTTGGGTGAACGGGCAGGAAATACAGCTCTTTCCACTATTGTTCCGTGTATTCACGACCATTTGCACATGGAAACCACGGTGCAGGAAATCACGTTGAATAAGATTAGCAAGATTGTGGAAACGATTTCGGGAATCCGTGTCGCTTCGAATATGCCGATTATCGGAGAAAATGTGTTTACGCAAACTGCTGGCGTTCATGCCGATGGCGACAAAAAAGGCAACCTTTATTGCAACGAACTTATGCCGGAACGATTCGGACGTGTTCGGAAATATGCTCTCGGAAAAACGTCGGGAAAGGCAAATATCGAGAAGAATCTGAAAGAACTTGGTTTGGAACTCGATGCGGAAACCAAGGCACTCATCACTGCGCATGTGGTGGAACTTGGCGACCGAAAAGAATCCATTACAACGGAGGATTTATACTATATTGCCCGTGAATATCTGGACAATAAGAAAATAGAAGAAAAAGTAGAAATTGAGAACTATTACGTTTGTAATGTGTTAGGAATGAAACCTGTAGCAACCATCAGCCTAAAAATTGATGGCGTCCGCTACGAGCAAACATCATCGGGCGACGGTCAGTACGATGCGTTTATGAAAGCCTTGCATAAAATCTACGACCAACGTGGCGTAACGATTCCTAAACTTGAGGATTATGTGGTTACGATTCCCCCCGGTGGAAAAACCGACGCATTGGTGGAAACCGTCATTACTTGGAACGACGGCACCCGTTCGTTCAAAACACGAGGTTTGGATTTAGACCAAACATCGGCGGCAATAAAGGCAACACGTAAGATGTTGAATATTATAGAATTGTAAAGGATACGCACAAAAAAAGCAACCCGAGAGGGTTGCTTTTTTTGAAATACATAATAACGATTATTTACATTTAGTTGTAACTTCATATTCAACACCAAGAACAGTTTCTTTATCAGTCCATTCTCCTGTTTTGTCGCATTTATCTTCAAAATCAATACTTTTAGATTTTGAAACTTTGTCGCCATCTTTTTTCATTGTTGATTTGCAAACGCATTCACGACCAAAGCAAGATGACATGATAAGAGCAGCAGCTCCCAATGTTAAAACTAATAATACTTTTTTCATACTTATAATTTTTTTAAGGTTTATACTATTACAAACATATAAATTATTCTAATACAATGTATTCATTTTAGGTGGGAATTTTAGCATTTGAGATGGAAAACTAAATTTCCCGCAAAAAAGCAACCCTGTCCAAATCTTGTTCGAACAGGGTTGTTTTGTAATTATGGTGCGGATTAATTAACCGCTCTTGCTATTTCTTCAAAATCTGGCGGATTTCTTTATCCACACGGACAAAGTAAATTCCTGCCTTTAATTCGCTTGCATCTACCCATGTTGTGCCGTTCAGAGGAACTGAAGCGACTTTGCCACCATTGCGGGTATAGATTTCAATTGTCTTTCCTTTGCCGTTTGCAACGTAGAAGCCGTCTTCAACAGGGTTAGGATATACAATCATTTTTTCTTCTGTAACCTTTGCCACTGCATTCGGCTCTTCAGGTGTCTTGTCTGCCACGTTGAAACTAACGGCAAACTCTATGTCGTACACTTGATAGTAGGTTACTTCCTCGTCGTCAACATTGGCAATAAACTCGGTGTAACCGTAGTTTGTCGAAAGCACTCCGTCGGAAAGGATAAGGAATCCCTTGCTGCACTCACTCACAAGACTATCGGCAGTAGCAACCGAATCACTCAAGATTTTGTGGCTGGCAGAGAATGCTGTAGCATCGTTGCACGCAATGGCAATCCAGAACGTAGAACCGTTGATTTCATACGGAGTGTCAAGCGTAACCAACTGAGAACCATATTCTTCAGCGGAATATTCCTGAGAATATACTTCTTCAAAATCTTCGGCAAGTTCGTATTGACCATCAACAGTTGCCAATGAGTCGTTGAGCGAAACATTTTCATAAATCTTGATAGTGAAGTCCTTGTTGTCGAAGTTCAAACTGCTGCCGATGCTGAATTTGATGCTTTGCAGTACCTGACCTTCGGTAAAGGTTGCAAATGTTTCTGGACGGATGATTATTTCCGTTTCGGCATCAACAGAATCCACGCTATTTGCCGAAGCAATATCGCCATATTCGTTTACACGGGTATAGACGAGCGTTATAATGCTGTCGCAACCAACCGCGTTTGTCAATGTTTGCTTGTAAACACCAGTTTCGGAATACGTCGTACCATTCAGAATGTAGTCTTCGTCACTCACAATCGTAATAAGGTTGGTGGTAGGTTTGTTTATAACTAAATTTAGTGTAACAATACTGTCGCAACCTTCCGCATTGGTAAACGTGTGGTAGTACGTGCCGCTTTCGGTGTACACAACGTCGTTGTACGTGAATGAACCGCATGCAGTTTCTTCTATCGTATTTTCGCTTGGTTGCAGAATTGTAAGAATGATGGTGACAATGCTATCGCAGCCCATGTGGTTTTGCAACTTGTCTTGGTATTCACCACTTTCGGTATAGGTCTTACCATTGTATGTGAATGAGCCACATGCGGTTGTGTCAATTTTACCATAGGTCGGTTCACACTCCTTGGAAGCAAACACGGCAGTGTATATCATTGAATAACTTGCTTCGAACGTGTAAACTGCATCGTAACTAACAATATTGCCGATTTCGTCTTCCCACTGTTTGAATTCGAACCCTTCGTCGGCAACAGCGGTAAGGGTGATTTTGTCACCTTTGTAAACCGCACCGTCACCCGATGTTGTTCCACCAAATTCAGTATAGGTATCAATTTGACAGAGTGTAGAAACAAATACGGCGTGAATCGTAGTGTCGCT
>JAFZOY010000066.1 GCA_017552705.1 Bacteroidales bacterium | reverse complement strand
TTACACCTTTTGTTACATACATACGATGTGTTAAAAGTGTTCTATAGTATGGGTGATGGTTTACGTCAGTCTATGTCTTATTCAGATGTTGCAAAATTGAGTGCTATCATTCCCCCTCTTCCAGAACAAAAGCAAATAGTAGAGTATTTAGATAAAAAAACAAAAAAGATAAACTCCTTAATCGAGAATATCAACAGGCAGATAGAACTCTTGCAGGAATACAAGCAACGCTTGATAGCCGATGTGGTAACAGGAAAAGTAAATGTGCAAAACGTAAAAATAGATTAAACTATGCCAGCAGATACATCAGAAAAAGGATTGGAAACCATTATCACCAACTATTTGCGTGATGTGCAGGGCTATGAGCAAGGCGTGTCCGACGATTACGAAAAAACGTACGCTTTAGATTGCAATCGTGTGGAACGATTTCTGATGGCGACTCAACCTAAAAAGGTTGAAAGCACGGCTTGTTTTGCTTCCGCCACCGAACGGAATAAATTTTTCAACCGTCTGCGTGACGAAATCACCAAACGAGGCATTAGCGATGTGCTCCGCAAGGGATTCAAATACATATCGGAACTATTCGATATGTACTATCCGTTGCCAAACGAACTTAATCCAACAGCCAAGAAACTCTATTCCGAAAACATTTTCTGTATTACTCGTCAGTTGCATTATAGCCAGACGAACCCAAATCTCTCTGTGGATTTGATGCTTTCACTCAACGGGTTACCTATTGCAACTTTTGAGTTAAAAAATCACTATACAAACCAAACGGTGGAAAATGCCGTCCATCAGTATCAAACCGACCGTGACCCCAAAGACCTCTTGTTTGCTTTTAAGCGTTGTGCCGTACACTTTGCTGTTGACGACGACGACATAAAAATGTGTACAAAACTTGAAGGTAAAAAGTCGTGGTTTCTGCCATTCAACAAAGGTTGCAACGGAGGAGCCGGCAATCCGCTCAACCCCAACGGACTGCGAACTTCGTACCTATGGGAAAGCATTCTTGAAAAACACTCGCTTTCCGATATTCTCGAAAACTATGCTCAACTTGTAGTTAAAGAGGACAAAAAAACACACAAGAAAAAAGAATCTGTTGTGTGGCCTCGCTACCATCAACTTGATTGTGTCCGCAAACTTTTGAAAGACACTCGTGAAAAAGGATTGGGCAAGCGTTACCTAATACAGCATTCGGCAGGTTCGGGCAAGTCAAATTCCATCACCTGGCTTGCTTATCAGTTGGTAAACATTTTCAACGATAGCAAACCGCTGATGGATTCGGTGATAGTGGTAACCGACCGAATAAATCTTGACACTCAAATCCGTGACAACATTCGTGCATTCAAGAAATTAAGCAACATTGTTGATTGGGCTGATAGTGCAAGCACGTTGAAAGACGCTTTGCAAAGTGGCAAAAAAATCATTATCACAACAGTTCATAAATTTCCGTTCATTGTAGAAAGCATTGGCTCGGAAATGAAGAATAAAAATTTCGCCATCATTATTGATGAAGCTCACTCCAGCCAAAGTGGAAAACTATCTTCAAAAATGAATATAGCGCTTTCGGGAAATGGCGACGAAAACGATGACTACACCGAAGATACAATCAATGAGATAATACGTCGTCAAATTGAAGGCAGAAAAATGGTGAAAAATGCGAACTATTATGCCTTCACAGCCACTCCTAAAAACAAAACACTGCAAATGTTTGGTGAACGTATTGACCATGGCGAGGAAGAACCCGAATATGTCCCTTATCACGAATACACAATGAAGCAAGCCATTGAGGAAGGCTTTATTGAAGACGTGCTGGCTCATTATACACCTTACCATAGTTATTACAAAATAATGAGCAAGGGAGCGGAAAGCCCCGAGTTTGACAAAAAACAAGCAATGAAAAAACTCCGTTGTTTTGTTGAGGCACAACCCGAAACAATAGAACAAAAATCGGCAATCATTGTTGAGCATTTTCACGAAAAGGTAATCAATAAAGGGAAAATAGGCGGAAGGGCACGAGCTATGGTAGTAACCAGTAGCATTAAACGTGCCATCGATTTTTACTATGAAATTACTTCGTTGCTCGAAAAACGCCAAAGCCCATACAAAGCAATCGTAGCCTTTTCGGGCGAGAAATTGTATGGCGGACAGATGCTTGACGAAGCAAAAATAAATGGTTTCCCGTCTAAAGAAATCGAGGCAAAAATGGAAGAGGAACCATATCGGTTGTTGATTGTTGCCGATAAATTCCAAACAGGCTACGACCAACCATTGTTGCATACAATGTACGTGGATAAAATGCTGTGCGACGTACAGGCAGTACAGACACTTTCACGACTTAATCGTTGCCATCCCGACAAAAAGGATACGTTTGTCCTTGATTTTGCCAATGAACCATCCGAAATACAAAAAGCATTTCAACGTTATTATAAAGGGACTGTTTTGGTTGGAGAAACCGATCCCAACAAACTAAACGATTTGACCGACGTAATTGAAGATGCAAATTTTTACAGCGAAGACGATGTTGAACAAGTAAACATGCTATATTGGGGCAATCAAGACAGGGAAAAAATCGACACTGTTATAAACCCTTGCGTTGATAGATTCAAAACATTGAATGATGATACCAAAGTGTCGGTAAAGAAATCTATTAAATTGTTTATTCGCACATACGCTTATTTGTCGGCAATTTTGCCTTTCAAAAGCGAGAATTGGGAAAAACTAAACACGTTCTATATGTTGTTGTTGCCCAAATTACCCAAATTGCAATTTGAAGATTTGGCAGCCGATTTGTTGAGATACGTGGATTTCGACCAATATAGAAGCATAAGTCAAGGGGAAACAAAAATAGAATTGGAGAACAAGGAAGGCGAAGTCGCACCTATACCTGTTAGCACGAAAGGAGGAATCCAACAACCCGAAATGGATACGTTGGACAACATAATCGAAGAGTTCAACGAGTTGTTTGGTGGAATCGAGTGGGAATACCCCGATACCGTAAAGAAGCAAATCAAAACATTGCCCGAAAAGTTGGCACAAAGTACGGCTTTTGTTAATGCGGCAAACAATAGCGACGAAAACACTGCCGAAATACAAAGCAACGAAGACTTACAAAATATCATAATGGATTTGATGGATGAAAGTACCGAATTTGCACGTCAGTATTTTCAGAATCAAACCTTTAGAACCTTTATAAATCAAAAGGTTTTCCGAGAAGCATATAAGAATGTAAAATAGGTTTGGGTGATGAAACATTTTGCAGACATATTAAAAGCTCAAACAATTGATGTTGATACAGCATATAAGAATCTTCATTATATGTTTTATCAACAGACAGTATTTCTAAGTGGAGCCCCTCTTTATCACTACATTAACAAAGAATTTTGTAAATTAAATAGTCAAGGAAATTCAATATCGTTAGATGATTTCGACAAAAAAAATAATCTTCACTTTTTCAGTCCACAAAAGGCAATTGAGACTGCTGATTTAGTATTGTTTTGCGAATATTTAACGTTTTTTTGTCGACAAACTACAAGTTATAAGTTTTTGCGCGATGCTCAAAAACAAAGTGAAATTATATTAAAACAAATTAAGGAAACCATAAATTTGTTGCATTACCAAGAAATAAAGAAAGATGGTGTTTCCGTTTACGTACCGCAAAATCCTGAAACAGAAGCTGCTGTAGAATTCATTACGGAAAACAACCTTAAAAATGAGTTGCTTTTTTATAATCATCCATCCTTAAAAGGAAATTTGGATGAAAAGAGTAAAATTTTGAATCGCTTGGCTAACGACTTGGAACCAAAACGTGGAAATCTTAAGTCAATTAATAAAAAACTGGAAACTGATATTTTTTCAATATTTAATAATTGCAATATTCGTCATAATAACATCACACCTGAAGATGCAAAAAAATATAACCAAAAATTTGCATCGTTAGATGATTGTGATAAAGAGAAAATCTATGATTACGTATATCGTTGTTGCTTAATTGCATATATTGAACTACAGAATGCAGTGGTAAAAGAAATCGTGACAAAGTGTACATAGTTACAATTGTGAATTTGAAGAAAAATTTTCAAAATCATGTTGCGAAATAGTTTATGCCTGTAGCTTGGCAGTTTTTTCAATGCGTTAAGCAAGGTTAAAATAAAATTCTTCCGTTGCTTGTTTGAATGGCTCGCTGTAGCTGGAATCCTGATTTCTGATAGCGATGGTGTTTCGGGAGAATGGTTGCCATTGTTTTGAAAATTGCAATATGCTGCGGTTTGGACTGCCTGCGTTTATTTTGGGATAAATTTCCCATTCTGCAATAAGGTGTAGGTTTGATTGTGTGGCAGCTTCGCAGAAACGGGTTTTCTCGGAATAGGGAATAATGATTGAAGCCATCCCATTTCCGCTTAGGAGTGTTTCTACACAATGAAACAAATCCACAGGGGTGAGGGTTATGGTGTGTCGTGCGATTGCTTTGGTTGCGTTTGGATTGTGTAGGCTGTTGCTGAAAAATGGAGGATTGCAGATGATGCCGTCGAATTGTGAAGGCGAGCCTTTTGTAAAATCCTGTAAACTAATTTGTTGCACGGAAATCCTATCGCTCCAATTGCTTGCCATAACATTCGTACGGGCGTCGAGGATTGCATTTTCATCAATGTCGATTGCGGTGATGGGGCAGGAATATTTTTGCGCCATCATAAGGGCGAGAATGCCTGTTCCTGTACCAATGTCGAGTATGGAATTTGGTTGTCCGAACTGCGTGAGGCTGCCCAACAATACGGCATCGGTGCCCAATTTCAGGGCTGCGTGTTCCTGCGATATTGAGAATTGCTTAAACTGAAACGCATTCATCAGAAGAAATCGTCAAAATCGTTCGAGTTCGAGTCGTTGTTTTTAGGCGCTGGATTGCTTCCGTAGCACGGCGAAATCCAGTTTGCAGGTTTTTCAAAGTCTCCGAATGTGTAGCCCAGTTTGTCTTTGTTTGCAATACAATCGGTTATATAGTATGCAAATACCGGCATTGCCATTCTTGCACCTTGTCCGTGGGCAAAACTTCTGAATCGGATGCTTCGCTCGTCGCCGCCAACCCAAACACCAGTAACCAATTCCGGCGTGAATCCCATAAACCAACCATCGGCGTGGTCGTTGGTGGTTCCCGTTTTTCCGGCAAGAGGCACACGTATGCCGTAGCGTGTACGCAACGAAATGGCGGTACCGTAAGCTTTTGCATCTCTGTCAACCATATTCACCACATTTTGGAGCAGACCAACCATCTGGTATGCAACTTCCTCGCTGATAGCCTCGTTTTGGGCAGGAGTAAATTGAGCGATTACGTTTCCATATTTGTCTTCGATTTTTGTCACCAAAATCGGGTCGATGTGGATACCTTTATTGGGGAATGTGCTATATGCGCCAACCATTTCGTGCAACGTTAAGTCGGCAACACCCAGACAGATTGACGGAACAGGGTCAATGTGGCTATACAAGCCCATTTCGTGGGCAAGGGCAACAACAGGTTCTGGTTTCAGAAGTTGCATCAACTTTGCCGAAATCCAGTTGTTCGACGTAGCCAATCCCCACGCCAACGAAACCATTTCGCCGTTGCGTGCCTTGTCGGAGTTGCTTGGTGTCCACATTTGTCCTAACACCTCGTCGTAAAACGAAGTAGGCACATTGGCGAATTGTTTGCACGGAGAAATGCCTTCCTGCATTGCAAGCGTGTAAAGGAACGGTTTGAATGTAGAACCAACCTGACGGCGTTGTTGCATAATGTGGTCGTATTGGAAAAATTCGTAGTCGATACCGCCAACAAACGCCTTGACGTGTCCTGTCCGTGCTTCCATCGACATCATACCGCATTGTAGGAAACTCTTCATCCATTTAATGGAATCAAGTGGCGACAGAACAGTGTCGATTGGGCCATTCCATGAAAATACCGTGGTTGGAACAGGCTCGTTGAACACTTTCATCACATCCTCCCAGTCCATTGATTTTCCGCCCATAGAGTGGTAGCGTTCGCATTGGCGAATGGCTGCTTTCACACGATTTTGATAGTCTTCGTTCGATAAATTCGAAGCAAACGGAGCTTTAGGATTTTTCTTGTTTTCGTTGAAAAATGCTGGTTGCACATTTTCCGACATGTGTTTCCGCACTGCATTCTCCGCATATTGCTGCATACGGGAGTCAATGGTCGTATAGATTCGAAGTCCGTCGCTGTACAAATTATAGTACACACCGGGCGATTTCTCGTTTTTGTTGCACCAGCCATACAATGCGCTTGTTTCCCAAAGCACAGAATCACGACTATACAACTCGTTGCTCCAATAGTTCTGCGGTTCAGGTTTTTTTGCAGTCAACGTGGTACGAAGCCATTCACGGAAATACGGAGCGATACCGTTTTTGTGGTCGATTCGTTGGAACTTCAATTCAATAGGCAATTGTTTCAATGAATCGTATGCTTCTTGTGACAGTTTATTATAATGTACCATTTGATTCAACACCACGTTCCGTCGAACCGTGGTAGTGTCGCGAAAGCGCACAGGATTGAATATTGCAGGGTTTTTCAACTGACCGACCAACATTGCGGCCTCTTCGATTTTCAAATCCTTGGGTTCCTTGCTGAAATACACGTTTGACGCCATTTTTATGCCGTTTGCGTTGTGCAGGAAGTCGAATTTGTTCAAATAAAGCGTAATGATTTCGTCTTTTGTATATGCTTTTTCCAGTTTGATGGCGATAACCCATTCACGCAGTTTTCTGAGGACTAAGTCAGTCTTGCTGTCCAATTGTTCGCGAGGGAAAAGCAATTTTGCCAACTGTTGCGAAATGGTACTACCACCACCTGAGTTTTTGTTTCCGCCCAGCACCGTTTTGAATGCCACACGGAGCAATCCGCGGTAGTCAACACCTGAATGCTCGTAGAAACGGGCGTCCTCGGTGGAAACCAATGCATCGACCAAATAAGGTGGAAGGTCGTCGAACGAACATTCAATGCGGTTTTCCTTGAAGAAAGTTCCCATTGTCACGCCATCGGCGGAAATAATGTTGGTCGCCAATTTTGTCTTTGGATTTTCCAGTTCTTCAATAGTCGGCATGAAACCTAACTTACCCGACGAAATCAAAGAAAATAGAATTACTGCGAAAAGAATCGGTAATAAACAGCAACACCATATAATTATGTATAACGTTTTGTGGGATTTTCCCCCGTTTTGGAATTCTTGCATAGAGAAAAAATTTTTGTTCCAAATTTATTGAATCTGTGTGATTAACGGAAGTGTTTTTGTATTTTTTTTACGAAAAGTCTTGTTTGTAATTGTTTTTTTTAATTTTGCGAAATCTTTTAATGACAGAACACGCGATGACGGAAAATTTGGTAATTGTCGAGTCTCCAGCGAAAGCAAAGACAATAGAGAAGTTTTTGGGGAAAGATTTCACAGTGATGTCGAGTTACGGACATATCCGTGATTTGGAGAAAAAAGGGTTGGGAATTGATGTGGAAAAATCATTCGCTCCTTTGTACGAAATTTCTCCCGACAAGAAAAAACTGGTAGCAGACTTGAGGAAAGCTGTGAAAGAATCAAAGAATGTTTGGTTGGCGTCCGATGAGGACCGTGAGGGAGAGGCTATTGCCTGGCATTTGGCTGAAGTGCTGAAATTGCCGGTTCAGTCAACAAAACGAATCGTGTTCCATGAAATCACGAAAGATGCTATTGTTGATTCTTTGAAAAATCCGCGCACAATCAACCTGAAATTGGTTGATGCACAGCAAGCCCGCCGTATTCTCGACCGTTTGGTCGGTTTTGAATTGTCGCCGATTTTGTGGAAGAAAGTGAAACCACAACTTTCCGCCGGACGTGTGCAGTCGGTTGCGGTGCGGATAATTGTGGAGCGTGAACGCGAAATCAATGCATTTAAATCGGAGTCGTCGTATCGTGTGGTTGGTGATTTTGTCGCTGATTATAATGGAAAACAATATGCGTTTACCGCAGAATTGTCGAAACGATTTGCCACAAAACAGGAAGCCGAAGCCTTCTTGGAAAAATCAAAAGATGCGAAATTTCAGGTATCGGGCTGTGAGAAAAAACCGTTGACAAAACGTCCTGCTCCTCCTTTTACCACATCAACGCTCCAGCAGGAGGCAAGCCGTAAGTTCTCGTTCCCTGTGGCGAAAACTATGCAGATTGCCCAACAATTATACGAATCAGGTTTCATTACCTATATGAGAACCGACTCGGTGAACTTGTCGGCATTGGCTATCAATACGTCGAAAAAATTCATTGTTGAGAATTTCGGCGAAAAATATTCGAAAGTCCGCAAATATTCAACCACATCGAAAGGCGCGCAGGAAGCCCACGAAGCAATTCGCCCGACGTATATCGAGAATGAATATGTTTCGTCAAGCGCTGATGAACAACGGTTGTATGATTTGATACGTAAACGTACACTTGCATCGCAAATGGTTGATGCTCAACTCGAAAGCACAACGTTGACTATTTCGAGCCCTGCACTTGCCAGTGCTACATTTGTGGCTAAGGGCGAAGTGATTGTGTTCGATGGATTTTTGAAAATGTATATAGAATCGGTTGACGATGAATCCACCGAGGACGAAAGCGTTTTGCTCCCTGCTCTGAAAGTCGGAGAGGCTGTTCTTCCCCAGTCGATAGTGGCAACCGAACGGTTTACCCAGCATCCGCCACGTTACACGGAAGCAACGTTGGTCCGCAAACTTGAGGAATTGGGAATCGGACGACCATCAACGTACGCACCAACTATTTCAACGATACAAAAACGAGGCTATATTTTGAAGGAAGACCGACCAGGTAAAAAACGTCAATATGTGAAAATGACGTTGAAAGGCGGAAAAATTACCGAACAAAAGGCTTCGGAAAATGTTGATACAGAGAAGAATAAATTATTCCCGACAGATATTGGTATGGTTGTGAACGATTTCCTTATGAAATATTTCGCAGGCATAATGGACTATAATTTCACCGCTTCGGTGGAACAGGATTTCGATGACATTGCACTAGGAAAAATTGGCTGGGTGGAAATGTTGAAGAAATTCTATGGCCCGTTCCATACAAAGGTTGACGAAACCATGGAAACTTCGGAACGTGGCAATGGCGAGCGTGTGCTTGGCGTTGACCCTGAAACAGGTCGTCAGGTGTCGGTTCGTATTGGCCGTTATGGTTCTATGGTTCAACTTGGCAAGCAGGACGATAAGGAAAAACCAGTGTATGTCGCTCTTGATAAATCGTATCAGATTGAAACAGTTACACTTAACGATGCTTTGCTTTTGTTGAAACAAGGAAATGAAGGCCGTTTGCTTGGCGTTCATCCTGCCACTGGCAAAAATATTTATGTGCGGAATGGCCGTTTCAGCCAATATCTTCAGTTGGGCGAAAACACCGATCCCGACAAGAAGAGTGTTACGTTGCTGAAAGGACAAAATCCGGCAACCATCACGTTGCAGGATGCTCTTACGTTGCTTGTTTTGCCTCGCGAAGTCGGCGAATTCGAAGGCGAGAAAGTTATGGCGAATGTGGGACGGTTCGGACCGTTTTTGGCGCATAAAGGTAAGTTTATCTCGTTGAAGAAAAACGACCCGGATGTGTTCTCTGTCACAATAGAACAGGCTGCGGAAATTATTCTGCGTAAACGCGAAACCGACGAAAAACGGAGCATCAAGGATTTCCCTGAAGATGCAAATGTTAAAGTGATGTTGGACCGTTGGGGACATCCATGCGTGTTCTATAAGAAGAAATATTTTAGGATTGCCAAAAACGTAAAACCAGAATCGCTTACGTTGCAACAGTGTTACGAAATTGCTGAGGTGAAAAAAACGAAGTAATGTCCTTGCAAGATTTATGTAATCCTGTATCTGCCCAAAATTCTGTTCGTTCGGGAATTTTGTCGGTGTCGTCGTATGAGGACTACGATTTGGTTTCCGCCGACGCATTTCTGTTGGGCTATTTGGAAGACCGAAATTCCTCGAACCAAGGCGCATCAGCGGCTGCCGCCAAAATCCGTGAATCTTTGTATTCGTTGCATTCGGTTTCGAAACCGATGCGGATTTACGATTTAGGGGACTGCAAACAAGGTTCTACCATTGCCGAGTCGTATGCGAATCTGAAATCATGCATTGCACAGTTGATGGTTTATGGAAAACCGATTATTGTGTTTGGTGGCACTCAGGAAGCTGTATGTTCGGTTGCCGAAAGTTGTTTCCAACGCATAAAATATCCAGCCGCTTGTTTTGTTGATGCCCGTATTGACTGGGAATCCGATGTGAATGATTTTTCAAATACAGCATATTTAGGAACATTCTGTGCCGAACATCCTTTGGCGCGGATTACCCATGTGGCGAATCAGGAATATCTGTCGTCGAGAGAGGCGTTTTCGTGGTTGCGTGAACGGCACTTTGGCTGTCTGCGTCTGGGCGAGTGCAATGCATCCATAGCATTGGCGGAACCGCTTATCCGTGACGCACAGTTGGTTTCGTTCGATATGGGGGCTGTCCGCTATTCCGACAATCCTGCGGGACAAAACGTAAATGGATTGTATTCGGAGTCAGCCTGCCAATGTGCGTGGTATGCTGGCTATTCGCCCCGAATGAAAATGGTGTTTGTGTCGGAATACAATCCTTCAAAAGATATGGATTCCATTTCTGCCCAGTTGGGCGCGCAGCTTGTCTGGCATGTGCTTGATGGCGTTTCTCAACGGAAAAACGAAACAATGGATTTTGGCGACGAAACGTATCAAAAGCGGTATTTGAAACATCCAATGTTTCCACAGGATATTTGTTTCTATGAATCGTTGGTTTCGCAAACAATGTGGGTTGAAATTCCCATAGGGACAACCGAGCGCAAACGGATTATTCCATGCTGTGCCAACGATTACGAGCAATTTCGGAACGGATACGTGCCGGATGTGTGGATGACGGAATTTAGGCGATTGGCAACGCTTTGAATGTAATTACGTTGTCAATTCTCAATAAAAAATTATCTTTGTAAAAAAATTACAGTCAATGAATTTTATAGAAGAATTGAAATGGAGGGGCATGCTTCACGACATTATGCCCGGAACTGAGGAACAACTGCAAAAAGAAATGACAACGGCGTATGTGGGAATTGACCCAACTGCCGATTCTTTACATATTGGACACTTGTGCGGCGTGATGATGTTGCGCCATTTCCAACGGTGCGGTCATAAACCGATAGCTTTGCTTGGCGGGGCAACGGGTATGATTGGTGATCCATCGGGAAAGTCGGCTGAACGGAATCTGCTCGACGAAGAAACGCTTCGCCACAATGTGGAATGTATCAGAAAACAATTGGAACATTTCCTGAATTTCAACGGTACAGAACCAAATGCTGCCGAGTTGGTGAATAACTATGACTGGATGAAGGATTACACCTTCCTTGATTTCGCCCGCAATGTCGGCAAATTGATTACCGTAAATTATATGATGGCGAAGGATTCTGTGAAAAAACGTTTCAACGGTGAATATTCCAGCGGAATGAGTTTCACGGAATTTACCTACCAATTGTTGCAGGGATATGATTTCGTGTATTTGAACGAACATAAGAATTGCAAATTGCAGATGGGCGGTTCCGACCAATGGGGAAATATTACCACGGGAACTGAGTTGATCCGCCGAATGAATGGAAGTGAGGCGTTTGCGCTTACGTGTCCGCTGATTACCAAGGCCGATGGCGGTAAATTTGGAAAGACAGAAAGCGGCAATATTTGGCTTGACCGTCGCTACACCACGCCGTATAAATTCTACCAATTCTGGATGAATGTAAGCGACGAGGATGCAAAACGATACATCAAAATCTTTACGATGTTGTCGAAAGAGGAAATTGACGCATTGATTGCCGAACACGAACAAGCTCCACATTTGCGTGCTTTGCAAAAACGTCTTGCTCAGGAAGTTACAATCATGGTTCATAGCAAAGAAGACTATGATTCGGCTGTTGAGGCGTCGAACATTCTTTTCGGAAATGCCACAAGCGATTCTTTGAAAAAACTTGATAAGGAAACATTCTTGTCGGTTTTCGAAGGAGTGCCATTGTTCCAAGTCGCTACATCTGAGATTGAGGCTGGTATGCCAATTCTTGAATTGTTGGCTGAGAAAACGAACATTTTCCCAAGTAAGGGCGAAGCCCGTAAAATGATTCAAGGCGGTGGCGTGAGCGTCAATAAAACGAAAGTGGAATCAATTGATGTACGCATCACGACTGAATATCTTTTGAACGGTGCCTATATTTTGGTTCAAAGAGGAAAGAAAAATTATTTTTTGGTTGAGGTGAAATAGTTTTCAAAATGAGTGTGGTGCAAATCATAAAATCGTCCATTTTAGCTGGTATCTGCATTGGAATAGCTGGGTTCGGCTATTTGGCTGAAAAAAGTATAATTGGTGCGGTTTTGTTTGCTTTTGGATTGCTCACGGTTGTTCATTATAAACTTAAACTATATACGGGAACGGCTGGTTTTATTGTGAAGGGCGAAGTTGCTACGTTGTTTCTTATCCTACTTGGAAATCTGGTTGGTTGCCTTATTGTTTCGCTTATTGCCCGTTGCAGCCCTATGCCGTTGCAGGAAACTGCCCAGAAAGTTCTCGAAGGACGGTTGGCTACAGGTCCGTTGAAAGGCGGCATTTTGGCAATCGGTTGTGGTTTTATTATGACAACCGCGGTGACATTTGCACGAAAAGATAAGAATCTACCATTATTGTTTGGTGTTCCGTTGTTCATTATGTGTGGTTTCCCGCACTGCGTTGCGGATGCATTTTATTATATGGCTGTTCCTGTTTCGTTTTTAGGGGAACATTGGCTCGATGTGCTTGTGTTCTATGTGAGTATTGTGGCGGGAAATTTTGTCGGCTGTAATTTGTATCGCGCAATCTGGGGTTCAACGGAATAATGTATGCGCATTTTTACTGAATATACACTCTGGTTCGTGCCAATTTTTGTGTTGGTTGGCGTTGGAGTGTCGTGGCTGCTGTATCGTTCCGATGTAAAACTAAAAGATGCGCCCGTATGGGCTCGGAGGCTGATGTTCTGCCTGCGGGCGTTCACGATTTCGGCATTGTTGTTTTTGTTGCTTGCTCCGTTTCTGGAAATGCGGAAGAATAGGGTGGAGAAGCCTACAATAGTGGTGCTTCACGATAATTCGGCATCGTTGGTTCTGCAAAAAGATTCCACTTGGTATAGGACGGAGTATCTTTCTAACTATCAAGATTTTCTAAAAAAATTGCGTGCTGATTATTCAGTTGATGAATATCAG
The DNA here is from genome assembly GCA_017552705.1 of Bacteroidales bacterium. Taxonomy (GTDB): domain Bacteria; phylum Bacteroidota; class Bacteroidia; order Bacteroidales; family UBA1715; genus UBA1715. The sequence goes on along the minus strand of JAFZOY010000066.1, from coordinate 2,274 downwards.
TTTTCCGATGTGTTGACACAAGATTCAGCATTGCTGTTTACCGGCAAGGAAACAAACATTTCGAATGCTCTTCAAGATGTTGCTACACAATATTTTAACAAAAATATCGGAGCGGTTGTGCTTGCCACTGATGGCATTTACAATTCTGGCGAAAATCCCAAGTATGCAATCCGCAATTTCCCGGCACACATGCCGATATACTCGGTTGCGCTGGGCGATACCGTTCAAGAGTGCGACAATTTGATTTCCAAAGTGTTGCATAATCAGATTGCCTTTCGCGACAACCCATTTGTGGTGAAACTTTCGGTGGAATCGCATGCGTTGAAAGGCAAAACTTCAAAAATTTCGATTTACGAAAACGATAAGGTTGTATATGAATCGTCGTTTGTTGCGAATGATGAGCATACCTACAAAACCGTGGATTGCCGTCTGAAAAGTTCGCAAATCGGAAAGAAAATTTACACCGTCAAGGTTGAATATCATGATGGTGAAATCAGCGAGCGGAATAATTCATATTCGTTTGCCGTGGATGTGTTGGAAAGCCGTCAGAAAATTGCCTTGGTGTATGGTGCAGTCCATCCCGATGTTGCGGCACTTCGTAGGGCAATCGAAAGTAACAAGAACTACGAATGTACGGTGTATTCGGTCAACGACGACAACATTCCCGATGTGAGGGAATTTAATTGTGTGGTTCTTGTTGGGCTGCCGGGTACGTATGGTAAAGGGAAAACGATTCTGAATGAGTTAGTTAAGGCGGAAATTCCTACGCTGATTGTATATAATTCAGGATTATCGTTCGAGAATTTGAATGCGCAGCATGTTGGCGTGGAATTTATAGCGAAAGGTCGTACGTTCGATGAGGTGAAACCGAATCTCAATGCTGATTTTTCCCTCTTTTCGTTGGACGAACAATCGAAGGAACTGTTGCAGATAGTGCCGCCGTTGGTTGCTCCCTACGGTTCGTATAAACTTGATGCGAAATCAACGGTGTTCGCCTCGCAAATGGTTGGAAATCTGTCGGTTGATCGACCACTTGTGGCGTTTTCGCTTGTACAGAACACAAAAGTCGGATTCATTCTTGCCGAAGGTTTGTGGCGTTGGCGAATGTACGATTATAAGGAACATGCTTCGTTTTACGCCTTCGATTCGTTTGTGAATAAGTTGGTTACGTATTTGGCGTTGAGCGAAAAACGGGAATTGTTTGCCGTTCATGGAGAAAGTGTTTTTTCCGACAATCAAAACATTTCGTTCACGGCGGAATTATACGATAAAAGTTTTGAGCCGATGCCGAATCAGGATATTGCAATGGTGATTCGCAATGAAGACGGCACCGAATATCCGTTTTCGTTTTCATCGACAGATAATTTCTACACACTGAATTCGGGGAAATTTCCGCAGGGCACGTACACTTATACCGCTTCGGTTACGGTCGATTCCAAGGAAATGAAACGTACGGGGAGTTTTTACGTGTTGCCATTGTTGTCGGAATACAAACAAACGTGCGCAAACCACGAAGTGTTGCGGGAATTGGCAATGCAAACACAAGCTCGGATGTTTTATCCCAACCAGTTCGATGAATTATTGCAGGAAATCCAACACAATCAGAATATAGTTTCGGTGTCGAGAACGGCCCGTAGCCGCAATGCGTTGATTGATTTTCCGATTGTGCTGATTCTCATTGTGTTAACGGCGTCGTTGGAATGGTTTTTACGAAAATATTATGCAAGCTATTAGTCGAAATATAAAAACGAGAATGATTCGCGCAGTGGTTCGGGTGCTTGCTGTTGCCATGTGTGCTGGATTGGTGCCGTTGTGCGCTGTTTCGCAAACAACGGTGAAAATCGGTGTGGCGAAATATGGTGGTGGCGGCGATTGGTATGGAAATCCCACTTCGGTTCCAAATCTTGTAACATTCTGTGTGTCAAATCTTCACATGAACCTTGACTATGGAACCGTTGAAGTTGGCAGTCCCGAATTGTTTAATTACACGATGGTGCATTTAACTGGTCACGGTAATGTGGTGTTTTCCAATGCCGATGTGAAAAATCTTCGTGATTACTTGTTGAGCGGCGGTTTTCTGCACATCGACGACAATTATGGATTGGATACGTATATCCGCAGGGAGATGAAAAAAGTATTTCCAGAAGCGGAATTCGAGGAACTTCCTGAAAATCATCCTATTTATAACCAGCATTATTCTTTCCCGAAAGGCTTGCCCAAAATCCACGAACACGACGGCAAACCAGCACAAGGCTTTGGCATAGTGATAGATGG
>JAFZOY010000065.1 GCA_017552705.1 Bacteroidales bacterium | reverse complement strand
TGGGGATTATGGGTTTTGTGGATTTTATTGAGCTAATTCGCAAAGGATTGATACAAGAATGATAAATACAAAGAATGCTATCACCCATTTCATAGTTTTTTTGAAATCTTCTTTATCCTTGAAATAGGTGTATTTTAGCCAGCTCCATTCTTGAGGCTCGTTACGAGTAGGCTCTTTAATCTGTTTTTTAGTTTTCTTCTTTTGTTTTTTGCTTTGATTAAGGTAATATAACCATTCATCGTCTTGTTCATAATTATCAACAACTTCCATCGAGGCTAAGTACGTAACATTCCCTTCGGTATCCAAAAGAAATCCACCACAAATAGGGCAAAAGCTGATTAAAATAGGATCCTCGTGGCTTGAAACAGGCGTTCTATAACCGCATAGGAAGCATTTGGCTATAAGTGGTTGGTTTTCTTGTTTTTCCGTATTTGCTTTGGTACTTTTAGACATTTTGAATCTTATTAAGTTTACGAATATACTATTTTCCCAAAAAATACATTCGTACTGTACGGGAAACAACAAAATAGTGGGGCGGTTTTGGGACACTTTGTTGAGATTTTATGTATTGTATTAATAAGGGTAGAGCCGCAATGCTTGCGGCTCGATTCTGGATAGAACAACAATGTTATGAGCCACATGCAATGTGGCTCTACATTATTGCAACGAAACCTTCAGAGTTTTATCCTTACCAAATTTGTAGGAATTAGGGCGTAAAACCTTAATCAGGTTCTATTGCATTAAGAGCATTTTCCAATTCAAACAACATTTGGTCTTTGGGATTGTCGAAAGCGGGTTTTACGGGATCCAGATGGTAGTTTTTCCGTTCTTCGTTGATTCTGTTTTGTTCAATGGTTCGTTCGGCTTCTTTTGCCCGTTGTTTCCATTCCTCAGTGTTTTTCCGTTCCGTGGAATAAGCTTCTTTCCAGTGATCTATATTACGGCTTGCCACCTCGTATTCGGTTTCGTATTGGATTGTTCCGATAAAGTAAGCAAAAATAGCCACGATGACTATGATGATTATCAACGTTCGGGTTTTTAGAGTTACCGTATTTGCTTGTTTTGCTGTCTTTCCCATATTGCAATAATTTTGAGTTCACGAATATACTATTTTTCTCAAAAATATATTTCTGTGACGTGGAATGCAAATATAGAATAGGACAGATTTAGGACAAATTGTAATTCTCAAGGTAATACGGATATTGATGAATTATGGTTTCAACCAATTACTTTGAGGTTTTACAATCAATCTGGCATTATTATATGCCATTTTCAATGTTAAACATGTTCTTGCCGTATATGTATCGTCACTTATTTTATGAACGACAATAGCCAAATCAGGATTAGGGGAGTTTGGTGTCAGGCACAAAGGCAAAAGAAGTTGTATCTTATTCCCATAATATTGTGGTACAGCAAGTTTGTAATTTGTTTTAACCTTCTTTTTAACCTCTTCAATTGCCCCGCTTAACCGCATTCTTCGTTCGCTATCGTTCAGATTTTGAATATGTAACGGAAATCTGTCTTTGTTGTCCTCTAAAATATGGTCTATTTGAGGAATTAATTTACAACTCGGATTGAAAATCAAATCCTCGGGTTTTTGAAAAAAGTTTGCCACATCAGGTCTATTGTCTGGAAATATGTAGAGAAATCGACTATCACTTTCTTTCACGAAAGCCTTGAAAAAGAAAGGCAAACCATCGGGAGTGGTTCTCTTATTTGCCTCAAAAAACGCATAGATTGGTTCAAGATTTTTGGTGACCAATCCAGTGTTAAAGCATGCGTGTGAATTATTTGCAGAAAAAGCAATTTTCCCTTCCGATTGTAATTTCCTGAAAATATGCTCCAAATAGTTTTTTAGGATGGAATATCTTTTTACTGGGGCATCAGAAAAATCCCATTCCTCTTTGTCGGCAAGTTCTTCAGCCAAAAATGCTATTGCTTCCTCATATTTCGAGAAAAAAGCAAATGAAAATAGTTGCGACTCAAATTTATTTATCATGTCTTTCTTTTTTTATAAAAAAGGATTCTCAAAAAACTAATGAGAATCCCTAAATGTTTTTTTTTGTCAATGTTAAATCTTTGTGGATAGACCCACACATCTAATTGTTTATGTTGATGCAAAGATATGCTTTTTTTTGTTCACTGCAAGTAAATAGAGTGTTTTTTTGCAAAATCTCACCGAAAATTCAGTGTTTTCTTTTTTTCAAAGTTGTTGGAGTTGATGTGAAAAATTTTGACGAAAAATTTTAAAAACTGTATACAGCAATGAATCAATGTTGCTAATGAACAATAACCTTATATGAAATGTTGTTAATAAAAACAATATACATGTCTGAAGGTAAAGCAATTTCATCTTGTGTACCTTTATATACACATCGTCCATTTAATGTATAAATACGTACTTGATCATCAATGTTTTTATTTTGAATAATAATTTGATGATTTGAAGCAAAAACGGTGTATTTATATTGTTTTGTTGAGATATTGGTTTGACTATTGTTTGAGTATAAACTATAATAATAGTTTGTTTCTGAATAAACCATAGATTCATAGTACATTATTTGATTTAGAATGTATCCATCTATATCATAGGTGTATTCAGTTCTTGTTTTTTGTGTCCAAGAGGAAGATTCTTCATTCCATGAGTATGAGGCGTAAAATGTCTCTTTGCCGAGAGTATTATACTTATGTTCATTTCTATTAGAAAACATCCAAGATGATGAATATGTATTCCATGTGTATGAAAATATAGAGATTTCTTCTCCTCTTGAATTATATGTGTATTCACTTTTTTTATTGTTTATCCATGATGATGTTTTCCATGTATACGAGATCTCTGATGTTAAATTATTATTCGAATTATATGTGTATTCTGTTTTACTATTGTTTTCCCAAGAAGATAATGTTGAATTCCATTTGTATGAGTATGATGTTCTTGATAGCTGATTCCCGTTATAATTATTCTCTATTTTATATGAACCAATCCAAGATGACGATGAAGTATTCCAAGAGTACGATGCTTCAGAGAGAGTTACACCTTCTGAATTATATGTGTATTCATTTTTTTTGTTATTATCCCAAGACATTGTTTTATTGTTCCAATTAAATGATGCCTCAAGTGTTTTTTTCCCGAATTCGTTATACTTGTACTCATTTTTATAATAATTTACCCATGTCAATGATTCTGTATTCCATGTGTAATCAATTGTAGATGTTAAATTGTTATTCGAATTATACTTTAACTCGCTCTTCATGTGTTTTTCCCAAGATGCAGATTTCAAATTCCATATGTATGATAATATATTATTTCCGTTTGTATAAGTATATTCTATTTTAGAAGAACCAATCCATGATGATGACTCTATGTTCCAAGTGTATGATGTAGTGGATGTAGGGAATCCTTTTGAGTTGTGCTCATATTCCGTTTTAGAAGAGGGAATCCATGATGATTTTTCTGTATTCCATGTGTATGATGTCATAGATGTTGTATAGCCATTTGAATCGTAAGAACAAATCGTTTTTTGTGTCCCTAAAGTAGTTGTTGTAATTGTACTATCACAAAGTTTTCTGTTTGCATATAATTTGTTTGATATAGAACATAATGCAATTATGACAAAAACAACAATGAATAGATACCTTTTCATAATATGGTAGGTTTGTTATTAAATTAAGGAAGCCTTTATTTTTGCTTTTAACATATCAATAATAAAACCAGGAACCTTCTTTCCTCTTGTTGAAAAAAAGGTTTTTAGGTTTTCTTTAGTATTCTTCACACCATTCTCTATAATCCATGTTTTATATTCATTTTCCCAAAAAGAAAAATTATTGACAAAAAGATTGTTAATGTGTGTTTTAAGTTCTTCTTGTACAACTTTTGATGCTATTTGCATTTTTTCTCTAACTGGTTGTGTATACCACCAATATTCTCCTATTCCTATAGATTGGTAGTAACCTTTTTTCCCTATACTAAATATAGATACATCAAAACCATTTTCAATTTCAGGATAATTACAAAGTATGAAGTCAAACATTTGTTTATTTATTTTCTCCTGAGGTATTTTTTCAATTTCTTTACATTTCTTTAGTATTTCCTTGTTTTCGTAAGTGTAATAGTTACTATAGGGTTCTTCTTGTGTGTCACCGTTTTCTGAACAGTAGACACCATCTTTGTCTGCTTTGTTTAGAATCCCCCAAAGTAATTTAGAACGAAAACAAGTTGCAATGAGTCTTGTTTGATCATTTTCATTCTCATTATCTATAATTGCAGTTAAATCTTGAAACAACAAATCATACTTGTCTTCCATTAATCCTTCAAGAGTTGTTGTCGGAAGATTTAGGTTGTCTAAATATTGGAAACTGTAGGGCTCTAAGTCTAAAATATCTACCAGTTTTATCTTATATTTTATGTCCATTTTGAAATATGTAAATTGAATTTTTTGTCTAAACGAATTATTAAATAAAAATCTATTGCTAAATTTTTAAACTCTTTTGATGCGTCTAAAACTTCTTTTAAATCTCTTGCGACGGCACTTCCGTCTTTCCTTGGGACATTTCCATTTACGATTTCCAGTCGAAAGCTATAACCTGATTTAACCCTGTTCCCTACGCAATGAAATCTTGCTTCATCTAAAAGGAAGGTTTCATTCTTATTGTTATTAGTTAAAAAATCCAAAATATATGGAAGCACATCTTCCCATATTTTAATGTATAAATTTTGTGCGCTCATATAATTTTTGTTTAGTACATGTATTTCTTTATGAGAAAAGAATTTTGGTAAAGATAACCAATTTTTATTTTAATGTTCAAATATTGTTAAATATATTCATTTATAAGTATTAATCTTCCAAGTTGGCAAACGGACGATTATCTCTGTGTTTCACTTTGAATTCTTTTATCATTTCTTGCTCAATATCTCTTGGAACTTCGTTCTTTAAAGATTTCCAACATACAATTAATTCTTGAGAATCTTTCAACTGCCAAATATATCGTCCTCCATAATGTCCAACATTTTTCCCTTGCCCAAATTTCATGTATTGTTTTAGTCGAGATTGGAGAGATGTAGCTTTCCCAATGTACATGATAGGCGTGTTTTTCACCCAATTGTTTTGCAATTCAGAAATGGAAACATTAGGATTTTTACCTTTGAAAAATCCGCCAGTTCCTTCTTTTAAGAATTCAGGAGCGTTTTCTGATTCTCGTAAAATCATATAAACACCTTTTTCTGTTGGTGCCAACGCTGGATTTTTTGTTAAATCAGAGATGGTTACAAAACCTTGAACCCCATTCTTTTCTAACTCTTGTTTTTGTTCTTGAAAACTTGTTTTGTTTAAGTCCATAATCAGTTTTTTTTAAATTAGTACTTGACAAAAATACGTCCTGAAAAAACAAAATTCACATTTTTTTAGGTCAATTTTAGGACAATACACAATACAAACATAAGGCTTTCTCGCAAAAATGCTAACTTTGTAGAAAACTTTTTCGTATGGCATTTCTCAAAGAAGATATAGAACTTTTGAAATCGGCTGTTGCCGAAAAATATGGCCGACCGATAGGAACAGCGGGAGAATGCAAGTTATTTGCAGAAGAAATCGGTAAGGTCGTAGGTAAGGTGTCTATAAGCCAGAAAACGGTTCAGCGACTTTGGCAACAGGGGCATACGAATCTGTCACGTGCCGTTATGGATATTTTGGCAAAATATGTGGGATACGATGATTTTTATTCTGCAATAGAAGCGTTGAAAGAAAAAAGCGCACCATATAAATACTACAGCCATTCGCTTTCGGTTGGGAAATACAAGTTACACGACGCAATGATAATCGTGCTGAATCAAAACAACTACGAAATGACTCCCGAAGCCTTGGCAGACAGCATCAACGCTCAAGATTTGTACGAACGTAACGATAGACAACCATTGCCTGCAAGCCAAATCCTTCAGCGTGTCGGTATTAAGCCCAAATACTTTTCATACAACAAGGAAACCAATCTCGTCTCTCTAAATATGGCTCATAGAAAACCGGAAGAAAATTAAGCGTTTTGCCCATAATCAATAACTCATAAATTCGTAATTTTACCCAAAATTTGACAGGTATGAAGTATTCTGACATTCTTCATTATTTATATGTGCAATTTCCGAGTTTTCAGCATGTGGGGAAATCGGCGTATGTGCCGTCGTTGCAGAACATTCGTGATTTGTTGACGTTGTTGGGCAATCCCGAACGGGAAATGGCGTGCGTGCATGTGGCTGGTACGAACGGCAAGGGTTCTACATCGCATTGCATCGCCTCGATTTTGCAGGAAGCAGGCTATACGGTTGGATTGTACACATCGCCGCACATAGTCGATTTTCGGGAACGAATCAGGGTGAACGGCAAAAATGTGTCTGCTCAGTTTCTCGATGCCGTTTTAACCAAGTACGGCAAGGATTTTGAAAAAACGAACCCCTCGATGTTTGAAGTTTCCACGGCTTTGGCGTTTGCGTATTTTCGTAAGAAAAATGTGGATGTTGCCGTGATAGAGGTGGGGCTTGGCGGACGTTTGGATTCAACGAATGTGATTACGCCCAATTTGTCGGTTATCACCAACATTGGCTACGACCATACGCAGATTCTGGGTGACACGTTGGCGAAAATTGCCGCCGAAAAAGCCGGAATCATAAAACCAAATGTGCCTGTGGTGATAGGGGAATATCATCCCGAAACCGCACCGGTGTTCACTTCGGTGGCACAAGAAAATAACTCGTGCATTACATTTGCATCAAACGAATACACTATTTCTTCGGAATCTAAATGGTTCGAAACGTTTGAAATAGCCGACATAAATGGAGCCGTTAAGTTTAAGGCGCACAGTGGATTACATGGAGCATATCAGGCAAAAAACATCGTTACGGTGTTTGCCGCCATACAAGAACTGAAAAAATCGTTCACGATACCTGTTGCGGCAATCAAACGGGGATACAAGAATGTGGTTGCGAACACCAATTTGATCGGCCGTTGGCAGATAATCAGCCGTAAACCGCTTGTGATTTGTGACACGGGGCACAACTACGACGGGATTTCGTACACAATGCCGCAATTGATGTCGCTGGGCAAAAAAGACGTGCGAATCGTGTGGGGCATGGTGAACGACAAAGATATCAGCACCATAATAACTTTGTTGCCGAACAATGCTACATACTATTTATGTAAGCCACAAATAGAGCGTGCAATGCCGTTGGAGCGTTTGGAAACATTTTTTGCAGAAAAAAAACATTCGTCGTTCGCCACGATAGCCGAAGCCTATCGAACTGCAACACAAAATGTTACGAACGATACGGTGGTGTTTGTTGGCGGTAGTTCCTACGTGGTCGCTGAATTTTTATCAAAAAAATCGCATTAAAAATTTGGAGTAAATCAAAAAGTATCTATCTTTGCATCGCATTTGAAAAACAAATGTAGCCAAAGGGCGCTTAGCTCAGCTGGTTCAGAGCATCTGGTTTACACCCAGAGGGTCGGGGGTTCGAATCCCTCAGCGCCCACAAAGAAAGAGGAAGTCACTAATTGATTTCCTCTTTTTTTTGTTGATAAAAATCTAAACTGAGGTGTAGCAAATTCAAATTTTCTTCTACCTTTGTGCGGTTTTTAAAGAAATAACTGAATGGAACAAATTTCAAAGAGACTTGCTGCCCTCGCAGCTTCGCAGACATTGGCAATGTCGCAGAAAAGTAATGAATTAAAAGCGGCAGGAAAAGATGTTATCAATCTAAGTATCGGAGAACCTGATTTCAACACTCCTGATTACGTAAAAGAAGCAGCCAAGAAAGCAATTGACGACAATTTTTCATTTTATTCACCAGTAGGAGGCTACAAAGATTTGTTGGAGGCAGTTTGCGCCAAATTGAAACGCGAAAACAATTTGACCTACACACCTTCGCAGATTGTTGTTTCGGCAGGAGCAAAACACGCACTTTCTAATGTGTTTTTGAGTTTGTTGAATCCTGGTGACGAGGTTTTGATTCCAACACCATTTTGGGGTAGTTATCCTGAAATGGTGAAATTGGCTGAGGCAAAGCCTGTTTATATCCCGACAAATATTAAATCTGGTTTCAAAGTAACTGCTGAACAAGTTGAGAAACTGATTACATCGAAAACGAGAATGTTTGTGTTCAGCTCGCCATCAAATCCTTGTGGCGCTGTTTATACAAAAGAAGAGTTGGCTGAATTGGCTACATTGTTCTCGAAAAATCCACAGATTTTTGTCGTTGCCGACGAAATCTACGAACATATTAATTATGTAGGCGAACATCAATCTATCGCACAATTTGAGGCTATTAAAAACCAAGTTGTGATTGTGAATGGTGTTTCCAAAGCGTATGCAATGACAGGATGGAGAATTGGTTATATCGCTGCTCCTGAATGGATTGCAAAAGCATGTACGAAGTTGCAGGGACAAGTTACATCGGGCGTCTGCTCGGTTGCACAAAAGGCTGCTGTGGCTGCGTTGAATGGCGGTTTGGAATATCCAAAACAAATGACTGCCGCTTATCGCCGCCGTCGTGATATGTTTATCGCTGAATTGTCGAAAATCAAAGGTTTGAATATCCATGTTCCTGATGGTGCATTTTATGTGTTTGCCGAAGTTTCTGAATTTTTGGGTAAAACGGCACCCGATGGCACAGTGATTAAAAAATCTGGCGAGTTGGCCATGTATTTGTTGACTGAAGGTTTGGTTGCAGCTGTTTCCGGCGAAGGATTCGGAAACCCTGAATGTATCAGATTCTCGTTTGCTACATCTGATGAATTGTTGAAAGCTGCCGCAGGACGAATCAAAGTCGCTTTGGAAAAATTGAAATAGTGTTTTCATAATTTAGATTGGAAGGTGTCTGAAAATGTGTTATTTTTAGACACCTTTTTTATTATGTGCGGAATTAGCGGAATATATTCGTTTGTTGATACGGCTGAATCATATCGCCCGTATGTGGAGAAATCCATTCAGACTTTGTATAACAGAGGGCCCGAAGTGCAATCTACGCACGTCGTTGGTTCTGCCGCACTTGCGCACGCACGACTTGCTATCTTGGACACCTCGTCGGCTGGTAATCAGCCATTTACCGATGCGTCTGGACGATATACAATTGTGTATAATGGCGAATTTTACAATTATCGTGACTATTATGCTGAATTGCGTGCCGACGGAGTACAGTTTACATCCACAGCCGATACCGAAGTGCTTCTGTATCTGTACATTAAATATGGGAAACACTGTGTGGATAAAATCAACGGATTTTTTGCCTTTGCAATTTATGATTCGCAGGAAAATACCTTGTTTCTCGCACGTGACCGTATGGGAATCAAGCCGTTGTATTTCGTGAAAACTGCTGATTTCTTTGGTTTTTCGTCGGAATTGAAAGGAATCTTGGAACTACCGATAGAACGGAAACTGAACAAAGACGCTTTGTTTGCCTATTTGCAATTTATGTATGTTCCTGCACCGATGACGATGGTGGAAGGCGTGGAAAAGTTGGAACCGGGAATGTCGTTGTTTGTCACGACAAATGGAGTAGAGAAAGAACAATATTTCTCGTTGGAACAAAACTCACTGGAACAAAGTACGTTATCATACGAAGAAGCGCAAACGCAGTTGATTGAACAATTGACCGCTTCCGTACAAAAACGATTGATTTCCGATGTGCCGTTGGGAACATTTTTGAGCGGTGGCATCGATTCTTCCGTAATTAGCACGATAGCAAGCCGTTACGTTGACAATTTGCAGACGTTTTCCATCGGTTTCAAGGATAATCCGTTTATCGACGAAACCTATTATGCTCAGTTGGTTGCAAAGAAAATTCGTTCACAACATACTGAAATACAAATAGATAATGCAAAATTGGAAGACTCGTTGTTTGAGATTCTGAACAACATTGACGAGCCATTTGCCGATTCATCGTCGATTGCAGTCCATGTGTTGTGTAAATATGTGAAACCACATGTGACCGTTGCGCTTTCGGGTGACGGGGCGGATGAATTGTTTGCCGGTTATCACAAACATTTGGCTCATTATAACCAAATGAAACACAAAACGTTAAATGCCATTGTCGCAACCACATATCCGTTGGTGAAACATTTGCCGCAATCGCGTTCAAATGCAGTGTTCAACGTGTTCCGAAAGGTGGTGAAATATGCTGATGGCGCCCGTTTGACGACTTCCGAAGCATATCGCAAATGGTGCAGTTTCGCATCGGAACAAAATGTTCGCTGTTTGTTGCATGATAAAAATTTCAGCGAAAATGATTTGTTGGCGAAGTATTTCACCTTTGGCGAACATGCAGATATGAACGATATTTTGTTGGCTGACCAAAAACTGGTGTTGGCAAACGATATGCTCACCAAAGTTGACCGAATGTCGATGGACAACAGTTTGGAAGTTCGTACACCATTTCTGGACCACACGTTTGTTCAGTTTGTGAATTCCTTGCCTGCCGAATACAAGATAAACGGCACGATGAAAAAGCGAATTTTGCAGGACGCTTTTCGGAATGATTTGCCCGAAGAATTGTATAATCGTCCGAAAAAAGGCTTCGAAGTCCCGTTGTTCGAATGGTGCAAAACCACATTGGTCGATATGCAGGACACATTGTTGTCAAAACAATTCATCGAAGGGCAGGGGCTTTTCAAGTATGATGCGATTGGCAATTTGATAAATACCGCGAAATCCTCTTCGCCAAACGATTCTCCGGCACAAATATGGGCGTTGTTGGTATTTCAGTCGTGGTGGAAACGCTATTTGTCGTAACTATGTGCAATATTGCATATATAGCAGATTTTCAATATGTTAAGAAAGAAAAGACTGCTAAATTTTACAGTAATTTTTGAGAAACAAGAATGGGCGACGGTATAGGCAGAACTCCCCAATGCCACCAGATGAAACCGTTCGGCGAACGACAAACATTTCAGCAACTGAATTGAGGCGCACAAAGCAGGATTTTTCTGTTCAGAGACATAGATTTTATATAGATTTTCTACGCTTTGTTTCGTTTGTCTTACAAATTCTTCGTTGGAAACAGAGTTAAGATGTACAACAGGATTGTCGATATGTTTTATGGGAATATTTTTCTGTTGAAGCCGAAAACCAAACAGCGTATCTTCGTGGCCGTATTCACTGATTGATTCATCAAAGCGGATGGATTCAAACACATTTTTTGCAATCAACACATTGATGGTGTTGAACGATTTATATGGATTTTTTTGTCGTTCTGATGCCGAAACACATTCTTTTTTCCTGCCGTATTTTTGCCGCAAGTTATTTGCATTATCGACATTTTCAGGTTCGTACATCATGCCGCCGTACACAACAGCATTGGGTTGGCACTCTAAAAGATACGTGTGCAGAAAATCCTGTTTTTCGATTTTCACATCATTATCAATAAACAGCAGATAGGGGAATTTTGCCGCGTCCGCCAGTTCATTTCGAATCTTCGCACGGCCAATATGTTCCGTTTTTTCAGAATACATTACATTCTGTAGTTGTGAAAGAGCACGGTTTTTTTGCTTCCATTCCGGGGCAGAGTTGTCGTCAATCAAAATGATTTCAAATGGAATGCTTTCGCCAATACACTGAGTAATAACATCTTGCACAAGATGTGTTACATCGGTATTATAAATCGGGACAAGAATCGAAATCATAGTTTGATAATTCAAAACGAAAATACAAGAAAACAATGAAAATGTAGATAACTTGTATAAAAATAATGTGTTTTCACTCATTGAATGTCGCAGATTTTGTCTAATTTTCCACAATTAAGAATTGATGTACTGGAAGATGTGGCGTAAAACATATTCAATATTGCGGAAGGCGGTTGCTACAATCGCCCTTGGAGTTGTGTATGCCGTGGCATTTTCCCAAGTTACAGCCGATTTTTTTGTGTCTGCGACCACAGGTTGTGGAAACAAAACGATTGAGTTTGATGATATTTCAAAAGGATCTCCGCAAAAATGGATATGGGATTTCGGAAATGGCGTGGTAAAAAACGAAACACGCTCAAAATCTTATAAATTCAC
>JAFZOY010000064.1 GCA_017552705.1 Bacteroidales bacterium | reverse complement strand
GGCGATGACAATGGAAATGGCAACGGCGACGACAACGGAAATGGCAACGGCGATGACAATGGAAATGGCAACGGCGACGACAACGGAAATGGCAACGGCGATGACAACGGAAATACCGAAACATCGGTAAATAAATTAAATACAGGAATAAACATCTACGCAATTGACCACACCATTATCGTTGAAAACGCCACCGATGAAATCCGCGTTTATGACATTATGGGGCAATTGATTTGTAGGGACGCAACGCCTTGCGTCCGTGCTGAATTGCATGTGGATGGTGCAGGTGTTTATGTGGTAAAAGTCGGTAGTTTGGCGAAGAAAGTGATTATTGAATAAGTAGTTGAATTTGAGGAAAAAACAAGATAACGGCACCGTATGGTTAATCCTGATTATCGGGATAGCATCGCTTGCACCTGTTGGGTATGTCCTTTATGGAGGAATTCGTCATTTGATTACTACTAAATGTGGATTTACGGATACTGCGTGGACAATCGGCGGTATGCTTGGATTTCTGGCTATTCCTTTGGCGCTCATTGTTCCTGCGTTGACGGTTCTTATTAAAGAACGACGGAAGCGGAACCCACTGTATGAGTGCAAAAGCGAAATTGAGTCGGTTTCCAAAAATCCAAAACGTGATTTGACTATTTTTAAGGTTGGATTAGGTATCAGTCTGGTACTCATTACTATAGGCACTGTTATAATTTTTAGTAACCGCGAGAAAAAAGCAATGGGCGTTGAGGTCGAAGGAACAGTTATTGACAAAAGGTCGGAGAACAAGCACTCATATTTTACAGTAGAATTCAGCATCAACGGTAAGTCGGAAACTCAAGAACTGCAAGCGAATGGACCTGTTTCCGGACGGAAAATGAAATTGTATGTCAGCAAGGAAACATACGCTACGATATTTGACGACGAGGATGATCGCCACTTTATTTTGTACTATCAGAATCAGTATCTTTTGTGGATTCTGTTTTTCTTTGGAAGCGCGGTATTTATTATTTTTGTAGTGTCGGTTCTCACGTTCAGCGATGATGTGGAAACCACTAAAAATCAATGATTATGAAAAAAATACTTGTTGTTACATCGTTTTTATTGCTGACTTTCAATCTGTTGCTGGCGCAAAACCAAATCATCGACAGCGTTTTGTATATTGCCGAAGGTACAACCGAAATCCAAAATTGGGCGTATCGTGGGCAAAACGATTTTACAGGCATAGAATTTTCCTCATCGTTGACACGAATCGGGAAAAATGCGTTTCGGGAAACCAAGCTGAAAACGGTAATCATTCCAGAAGGAGTAGAAACGGTTGACATTCGAGCGTTTTATCAATGCAAAGAGTTGGAAGAAATCTCGTTTCCGTCAACGGTGGAAGCTATTCCGTATGCATGTTTCACAAGTTCCGAAAAATTGAGCACAGTCATTATACATGAAGGAGTTCTAGTGAGTGGTGAATATGCTTTCAACAACTGTGTTTCGCTTACGGAACTGTCAATTCCTGGAAGCGTGAAGAAAATCAACGATATGGCTTTCAGAAATTGTACTGGAATTGAACGACTTACACTTACTGAGGGCATTGAGAAAATAGGTCGCGAGGCGTTTTCATCGTGCAGTAATTTGTCAGAAATTGTGATTCCTGAAAGTGTGAAAACCATTGATTATATGGCTTTTTCGAAAAAAACGACTCTTATTGTTACCGCAGGCTCCGAGGCTCACAAGTACGCTGTGGAAAATAACTACAAACACGAGGCAGTTGGCGACGGCGAGCTGAATTTTGATGAATTTATTCTGACTGTGGATAAATTGCTTTCCGATAGTGAATTTCTGCATTATGCCAACGTGCGCACACCGCAGTCAGGCAATAAACATTCTGTTGGCGACAAAGGTCCAGGTGGCGGAACCGTCTTTTATGCAAACGGGCCGAACAGCAGCTATCTCGAAGTAAAACTGTTAGATGGAACTTTCGATTGGAATGCGGCAAAAACTGCCGCTTTGAACGAAAATGGAGGTGGATTTTCCGACTGGCGGCTACCGACAACCGAAGAGTTGTCGCTGATTTACAACGAAAAAGACAATCTTGGAATCGATTTTGGCGCAACACGTTATTGGTCGTTGACACGCGACGGGCTGAAAAATTCACCATACGTTTGGTTTCACGATTTCGCCGACGGCAAAACCTATCACAATAGCTCAGAAGGACTTTCGGCACTATATGGTGCTGTCGTAGTCCGCACTGTTTCCGAAAATCTTGTGGTGGAAATGGATGGCAGTCGTTATGAGTTGAGTCCGTATTTGGGTATGTGGAATCATACTGACGCTCTTGTGGTTGCCGATGCGTATTCTAAATTGACAGGTGAAGATTGGTCTTTACCGACCGTCAGCCAAATGTCTGCTTTCCAAAAATCAGGTGTGGTTTCGGAGCCGCACAACGGCACATATTGGATGAACGATGGCAACAGCGAGAACTCTTCATATTTCGAATTGCCAAGCGGGACATACGGCAAAAGTGCATCGGAGAAAGTAAGGCACATCCGTTTGATAAAATCCTCAAATGCTTCCGATGTAAGCGATTACGTATTTTTGAATTTGAAAACCCGTTGGAATCAAAACGGCGACTACAGGCTTGCCTTTACCGATGACAACTATATGGGGTGCGGCAATCTCGCAATCGCACAAATTCTTCTGTATCACAAACTTTTGCCAAAAAATATGTTGATTAATTTGTCGAAAGTTGAGAACGAACTGACGGACAACACACCGCAGGAAAACAAACTTGAAACTTCGAGGTACATTTATGCCGTGTCATCGAAAAAAGTGGTAGAAAACTTCGATGTTGAACGCAAAGTGTATGAATATCCATCGAAAACAACACAGGAAGAAATGGAGCAACTAATTGTACAGGAGCTTTCTGAAAACCGGCCGATGATGATTCATTGCTACACCGCCGACAAAAGCCACGACCATGCAATGGTGGTTGACGGAGCACGATATGTTGGCGACAAAATTCAGGTTCATTTGCTTTTTGGATGGAATGGCGACTACGATGGTTGGTTTTATCTTTGGGAACCAATAAACACATCAATGATAAACCTCGACAACGAATACAAAGCAATCGAAACGTACATGCCGAAAAAAGACACCGAAACCTCTGTAAATGAATTGGATACAGAAATAAATATCTACGTAATTGACCACACCATCGTGGTTGAAAACGCCACCGACGAAATCTACGTTTATGATGTTATGGGGCGGTTGGTATGCAGGAACGCGATTCATTGCGTCCGCACAGGAATAACCGTCAATAATTCTGGCGTTTATATTGTGAGAATTGGTAATTTGGTAAGAAAGGTATTTGTAGAATAATTATGAAAAAAACGCTGTTTCTGATATTGATGTTTTTGTTTGCGGCAGGCTCGCTGGTGGCACAGACTACCCCTACAACCAATTGGGAAACAGGTGATTTCACAACCGAATGGACTGAACACACGTGGGATTTATCGGAATATATCGACAGCGATGCGCATGAATATGCTGTTTTGTTCCGCTATTTAAGCGGAGGTTGCAAGCTGATGGCACGAAACGCGGTTATACATGTTGACGGTGAAACCGTTGCAACATTCAGCAACGAAGTAAGCACCAGTGGTAGCGACCCATATTCATGGACATGGAAATGGCAAGTTAACGGTGTGCCACAGTCAATGACCGTTACGGCAGAAGTCAAAACAGATGGTGGCACAAAATCAAATGGCATTATTTACATCATAAAAAATGGCACACTCGTAATAGGCGACGATGAAACAATAACTACGAGTCTGTTCAAGAACAGCACTGGCTTTCACACAGCAGTCATTACTGGCAATGTCAAAAAAATTGGGAATCAGGCTTTTTATGGTTGTAGTGAACTTGAAAACATCAGCATCGGCAATAGCGTTGCGGAAATAGGCGAACGTACGTTCCAACTTTGCACGAGTCTTAAAGATGTGACTATTCCAGGAACGGTCAAAACAATCGGCAAGTTTGCGTTTTCACACATCAACGACTTGCAATCCGTCATAATTGGCGACGGTGTTCAGACTACTGCCGATTACGCTTTTCAACATGCCGCTCCCGATGCAACAATCCACATTCCAAACACAGTTGACAGCATCGGCGAAGGTCTTTCAAAAAATTTTACAATCTATTGCGATGCGGGAAGCGCCGCCCACAAATACTGCGCTGACAAAGGCCGAGACATTGAAAAGTTGATTTTCACAGCTGTTACGCCAGAATACGCTCAAATTGTTGGAGATCTAAACCTTATGGCGCTCGACACTATCGGCGACAACCAATTTGCCAACTGTCCTAATCTGCACAGCGTAACATTGGGATTGTCGCTTAAATCCATTGGCACGGGTGCATTCAATGGTAGTCCTGTGACCAAAATTATGGTTTATCCCAATGTCAGCACAATTGGCAGCAATGCATTCCATGAAGCAACAATCGTCAGAACCGTTGCGGGTTCTTATGCTGAAAAATGGTGTTTGGCCAACGATTATGTTTTGAGCGGTGCGATGGGCGATTTTCATGAATATATGCTTCGGTCAACCTATCAACAAAATATTACAGAGCAGAAAGAAAAATTCGACAAACTAAAGCAGGAAAATGCTGACTGCCAGTATATTATTTTCTCCGAATTACCCAATGTACAGCGTATTCTCACCAAAGACGATACGCAGGACAACATGAAAACGTATAGTTTTTGGACAAATGATATGTTGATAGCAAAACGATTGACAGACAATAAGATAGAGATAACATCGTATTTCCTTGAACCTGTTCGGAATGTAACGCTTACTTATACAGCTGGCGGGGCGAAAAGGGATGTTGCCGTGTTTGATGAAATTCAGCCGCTGTCGCGCATCATTCTGAATGTCAATAACATTACCGAAGACGCCTTGCAGTTTTCGTCAGACGACCCACTTTTCCAAAAGGTGAAATCGATACGGATGCACACAGAAATCGCATTCATTCTGCCCGAAACCGCGCCAGACAATGGCGCTTTGGGTCATATTCCCTTAACTCCGATTCATGCGCGCGAGTGGATTTTCCTCATAACGAACTATGCAAATCTCATCAGTTCTGCCGATTACGAGGAAATGCTCTATTCAATGCAAGGACAGTTTTTCGACGATGCGCAACGGTCGCATTACCTGTCGGAAGAGGAACTTCGGCAACTGTACACCAGAATGATGAACTACCCGCATCTTAATGTTGGCATAATGCAGGGGGCAAACGGTATGGCTTCGAGCAAGGCGCAGACGCTTGCCATTAAGGAGCGCGCACTGCTCACTTTCCACAAAAAAGGTGGCGCTTTAGCTTTGCTTACGCATGAGTTTTCGCATTGTCTGGGCTACAAACACGAGGACGGGAATATGGTTGTTGCGGTGAATGATGCTGGTGAGCGAATCGACGTCACGGAAGCAATAAACTTCTCAAGCACAGCCGATTATGCCGTCGGCAAGATTGGAGATGAATGTTGGCGCATTTATTCCGACTATCATTTGCTTGAGACCTACAATTTGTTCTGGGAAGAGTATTTCCATTTCCCGACGGAGGCTAACAAGGTGAAATATCCAGTACCGACTATAAAATTCGGTGCTACGGAAGAAGACCATTTCATTGTCGAAGATGATGATTTTGATGAGGATGGCGATTTTGACAACGATAACGAAAACCAAAACAACGAAGGTGAAGAGACCTCTGCCACAGAATTAGTTTCGAACCTCAACATTTTCGCATTCAACCGCACCATTGTAGTTGAAAATGCCACCGATGAAATTTTTGTGTATGATGCGATTGGTCGTTTAGTATGTAGGGACGCAACGCCTTGCGTCCGTGTCGAAATCCCAATGGAAAAATCGGGCGTATATGTTGTGAAAGTTGGAACTGTATCAAAAAAAGTAATGATAGAATAAAGGATAATAAGTAATTAATCTTCAAGTATATGAACCCATCAAAAAAAGAAAGTACAATACACGCTCTCACGTTCCAACATGAGAAAATCACAAAAATAGCTCTATTTATTTTGCAGTTATGTTGTGTGCCGCTTTTGTTGACCACGATGCCGCCTTTTGACACCGACAAACTCGTGCTGGTAACCTGTACCACATTCGGATTTGGGTGGTTTTCTGGGCTGTTGTTTGGTCTTTTCGAACAAAAAATAGTAAAAATCTATTCCATTGTTTCAATGTGCCTTGTCCTTGTTGAGGTACTTTTATTCTCTCTTTGGGATTATAGAAGCACATTTCTGTATCCGTTGGTAATCTTTGCACCAACACTATTGTTTGTGTTGGCTTGGAGGCTTTGTTGGACATTTTTAATACCCTTGCGTATCGTTCTTATAACCATAGCATCACTCTCCGCGACCAGTCAAATATTGATTTTACTTAGTTTTAATATATCACCTTCAATTTTTTACGCAGTGGCAACAATAATGGTGGATTTATGGTATGCTTGGCTTTTAAGTCAAAAAGCATCACACCTTCATATTTATTTCGGTGCCGTTGTTTTTACATTGTACTATTTCCTTATGGGAGTTGACTTGCAAATATATTTAGATTTACTATTGACAACCACCATACTTATGGTTTGTTTCGAAATCGAGGCAGACCGGTTCTGGTGGATTGTGGGTGTTCTGTTGGTTGTTGGCTCAATTTTCGGGGTTAATTATTTATTTAGCTAAAATTAAATTATAATAAGAGAGAAGTGGCGGTTCCTAAATAGAACCAAATATAAATATCAATGAAAATACAGGGTCAAAAGATAATAACTGATGAAAAAACAATAGCACTAGTTTTCCTATTCTTTGGGTTGGTGTCAACAATAGTAATGGCAATCGTGATATTCAACGGAATAGGCAGTGAGGATTTTTTCTATGTAAACGAAACGGTCAACGGCGTTACTTCGCGGGAATATCGCCCTGCCACGGTAATTTTTCTCTTGATATTCTGGGGATTGGCTACGGCGGCATTCTTTTTTGCTGGCTATAAACTTATGCCACGAAGACGGAAGTCTGCAACTCCTTCATATTCATTGAATTCCACATTATTCGATAATGAGAATGATTCTGCGCAATCATCCTCCAAAAAAGGCGGTATCGGCACTGGCGTGATATTCTTGATAATTGGGTTGGTTTCGGCTGCGATTCCCGTTGTTTTATCGCTTGATACGGAAGATTTAACGCAATCGGATTCTCTCTTTTTGTATGGTGCAAGCGCATTGTTTGCCATTCCGTTCATTATCGGTGGAATTATTATGATACGGAAACGCTACCAAGGCGGCACAATTATGATTGGCGGCATAGCGGAATCGGGCGAAAAGGGTTTTTCGGGAACGTTCAGAAGCAAGGAAACTGTTGTGGCGGGCAAACATACTAAAAGGTTGTACGTTGGCGATACGGCAAAATCTTTCTTGAAAATTTTTGGCATATTGGGCGCATTACTCATCGCAATTGGCGGCGGATTGTTGGTTTGGGACCGAACATCGCTCCAATCGCTTTCAAGAGTGGAGGCTACGGTCTTACGGACATATAGTGAATCGCATTCGTATTCAAACAGTGTAAAATCATACACGGTGTATTTCGCTGATGTTTCGTATATGCTTGATGGTCAAGAATATGAAAGCAGACTAACCGTGTCGATGTTTTTCAATAAATCTACCGTCAGCATCTACTGCGACCCGGAAAATCCATTGGATTGCCGTATGAACAATGAATTTATTATGTGGTACATTGTGTTGTTTACCGTTGGGGTGTCGTTTATCGTTGTAGGATTTATTATTGTTCGAGTAGATAAAAAAGAACGGAAGCATTCCCTCTAACTATCAATTAAAATCAATATATTTGCCGTAAGGAAAATTCCATCTGTTGATGGAATATCAACAATAAAACAGTGATAATCAATGGAAACATACATAAATCCTGACAAAAAAGATTGGACGAAGATTCTAAAACGCCCGTTGCTCGAAAATGCTGAACTTGAGCCGATTGTGGCTGGAATTTTGGCAAATGTGAAAGAAAACGGCGACAAGGCAGTGTTGGAATATTGCCGCAAGTTCGACAATCCCGAAATCCAGAATCTAAAAGTTTCACAACAAGAAATCTGTGTGGCTGAATCACTTGTGTCTGATTCACTTAAAGCGGCTATCAAGGTTGCCATTGCAAATATCACCAGATTCCACGAACGTCAGGAGGAAATTCCATCGGTTACAGAAACAATGTTTGGTGTGAAATGCTGGCGGAAAAGCGTCGGCATTGAAAAGGTTGGATTGTACATTCCAGGCGGTTCCGCGCCATTGTTTTCAACAATTTTGATGCTCGCCATTCCTGCTAAAATCGCTGGTTGCAAGGAAATAATCCTTTGTACTCCCGAAGGGAAGACTGGCTCAATCCACCCCGCAATTCTATATGCGGCGAAACAAGCCGGCGTAACACAGATTTTCAAAGTTGGTGGCGCTCAGGCAATTGCGGCAATGGCATACGGTACGGAAACGATTCCGCAGGTGTATAAGATTTTTGGTCCCGGCAACCAATTTGTGATGAAGGCAAAAATGATGGTAAGCATGCAGGGCGTGGCAATCGATATGCCAGCAGGTCCGTCGGAAGTGATGATTGTTGCCGATGAAACCGCCAATCCCGATTTCATTGCATCGGATTTTCTGTCGCAATGCGAACACGGAAAAGACAGCCAAGCGATTCTGCTTACCACATCGAAACGGATTGCTGACGAGACAGCCAAGGCTATCGAACAACAAAAGGCTCAACTGAAACGAAACGAAATCGTGGAAATTTCGGTGAAAAACAGCAAAATCATCGTATTCGACTCGGTGAACGACCTTGTGGAAATGATGAATGAATATGCTCCGGAACATTTGATTCTTTCGGTTGACAATGCTTTTGAATTCAGTAAGAAAGTTGTAAACGCAGGCTCGGTATTTTTAGGAAACTACTCACCAGAAAGTGCCGGCGACTATGCTTCGGGAACGAACCACACACTGCCAACCAACGGATATGCGAAGGCATACAGTGGCGTTTCACTCGACAGTTTTGTACGAAAAATCACATTCCAAGAAATTATACCTCAAGGACTTACAACCCTTGGGCCAACAATAGAAACGATGGCTGAAGCAGAAATGCTTGACGCTCACAAAAACGCTGTTTCGGTACGGTTGGCTTCATTAAAAAATTAAACCTATGGCAGATTCAAATTTTGTGCTTTCCGACTTGCTTCGGAGCAACATTCGAAATATCACTCCATATTCAACGGCACGCGATGAATATCAAGGAGTTGCGTTGGTAAACCTTGACGCAAACGAGAATTCGTTCGGTTCAGTCGGTAATGGAAATTACAACCGCTACCCTGATCCGTATCAATTTGAATTAAAGCAAGTTGTATCAAAAATCAAAAACATTCCCGTTGACCAGATTTTTCTTGGTGGCAGCGGTAGCGACGAAGGCATAGGTCTGCTTTACACGGCTTTCTGCGAACCAGGTATCGACAATGCGATTGTGTGTCCGCCAACCTACGGCATGTATGGCGTTTCGGCTGAAATCCACAACACCCCGTGCAAGCAAGTTCCTCTTACAGCGGATTTTCAATTGCAAGCCGACAAGGTGATTGAGGCAATGGACAGCCACACAAAACTTACGTGGATTTGTTCGCCAAACAATCCGTCGGGAAATTCCTACGACCGTGAAGCAATCCGCAAGGTGATTGTGGCGGCAAAAGGCATAGTGGTGATTGACGAGGCATATATCGATTTCAGTAGCGAAAAATCTTGGAAAGAAGAACTTCCGAACTATCCGAATTTGGTTGTGTTGCAGACGTTTTCAAAAGCGTGGGGACTTGCAAACTGCCGTTTGGGAATGATGTTCGCATCGAAAGAAATTATCGCAGTCATCAACAAAATCAAGTTGCCGTACAACATGAACGGCATGACGCAAAAATATGCCTGCGAAATTTTGTCGAAATATGCGTCGCAAAAAGACGATTATGTAAAGGAAATCCTTGCTGAACGGGAAAAACTGATTCCTGCATTGGAAGCAATTCCGTCGGTAAAAAAAGTTTTCCCAAGCGATGCTAATTTCCTTTTAGTCAAGATTGACAATGCCCACGAAGTATATAATTACTTGGTTAAGGAGGGAATTATTGTCCGTGACCGTACAAAAGTGGCTTTGTGCGAAGATTGTTTGCGAATTACTGTAGGAACCGCAAAAGAAAACGATCTGCTGATAGAAAAACTGAAAAAAAACTGCTAGCTCCGTTGAGTGCGCTACAGAAACATGTCTATCGCTCCAAAACAAATTTTGCGACAGCCCCTGTGTGTTCCGTAATGGCAAATAATTGACTCACTCTGTGGCCGACAACCCACACGATTTCGCCGTTGGATTCCAACACAAGAACATGCTGTTTTTGCAGCAACGGAACTTTTTCGTCAATTAAAAAATCGCTCACTTTTTTTCTTCCATTCATACCAAACGGCACGAAACTGTCGCCTTGCCGCCAAACACGCAACAATAACGGGAACGTGAGTTTTGCATAATCAACGCACGCAACCGAGCGACGCTTGTCAAGCACAAATTCACCGCAAGGAATTGCTGAAAAATGCAACACACCGTTTTGTAGTTCAAACGTTCCAGGTTGTTGAATGAGAATCGAATCCTGCCCAACAGTCCGTTTCCGTTCCACGAACAAACAATTTCTATCGTGCAACGCAACATATTCTTCCGCCTCAAAGGTTTTTCCCGCCTGCGTGCCTACGGAATCAAAAATCTGTGAAATCACCGTAGGATTGAAACCATAAGGATACAAAAATTCATACAGCAATGTTGATGCAAATTCTTGTGCGAGCAACTTCGATTCATCTATCACAAAACCACTGTCAGTTGGAGAACAGCACAATTTCTGTTTCTCAGCAACCGCGCCGCTATACAAAGCATGCGCCTGCTGCATGTGCGCCATACTTGTCGACACCGCCTGCAAACAATTTGGCGCAATCGCCTGTAATTCAGGTAGAATTATATTTCTGATTTTATTTCGTAGATAATCGTTTGCCAAATTCGAGGAATCTACCCGATAACTCAGCGAACTCTGCAATGCAAACGCCTCAATGTCCTGCCGTGTAACCGCCAAAAGCGGACGGACAACCATACCGTTTATCTTCGGAATACCCGTTAATCCTTTGATTCCAGCGGAACGAAGCAGATTTATAAAAAATGTTTCAATGCTATCGTTTTGATTATGGGCAATGGCAATTTTCGTGTATGTATTTAACGTACAGACAGTTTCGAACCATTCATAGCGCAACTCCCGAGCAGCCATTTCAACCGAGATTTTCCGTTCCTGGGCAACCGAACGAGTATCGAACGAACAAACGTGGATAGGAATAGACCGTGCATTTGCATATTCAACCACAAAATTCTGGTCACCGTCGGATTCGTCGCCACGGAGCATAAAATTACAATGTGCTATAGCGACCTCATACCCAAGTTCATACAGCGTCTGCACCAACGTTATGGAATCAACGCCACCACTTACACCAACAAGAATTCTGTCGTTTTTTGTAAACAAACGATTCTGTTCAATAAACGTCTGTACCGTATGTAAAAATTCCTTTCGTTCCACGTTCACACTGTTTTATAGTCGGGAATATCCTGCAAAAACGTATATGTTTTTTGTTCCGCATTGATTTCGCACACAAAATGCTCCAACCCGTTGGTTACAAGTAAATACTTGGCATTCAAACACATATTGTATTGCGCAATCTGTTCGAACACAACTTGGGTGATTTTTACCTCGGGAGCCTTACATTCTGTAATCAGACGGACGCCGCCATCGCTTTCATAACAAACAATATCGGCACGCCGACGCATAGTCTGGATTTCCATTCCAACCTCCACATTCATCAGCGATGCAGGATAATGTTTCTGCTCCAACAAAAAATGTACAACGTGCTGACGAACCCACTCTTCGGGAGTCAGTTTCACGTATTTTTTCCGAATCACATCGAAAATTGAAACTACCGAATGTTCTTTTTTCAAACGAAAATCAAATGTCGGCAAATTTAGTTCGTACATTTTTACTATTTTTACAAAGCAAAGGTACAAATAAGTTTCTATCGTAATTCAAATATGGAATACAAAGAAATTATCAGCGATTTAGAAAAGAAAATCTATCATCCGATATACATCCTACACGGTGAGGAGCCCTATTATATTGATAAAATCTGCAATTACATTGAAAACAATGTTTTGAGCGAGGAAGAAAAAGACTTCAACCAAACGGTTGTTTACGGGAAGGACACTTCGGCTGAGGCAATCAACGCTTTGGCACGGCGCTATCCTATGATGTCGGATTATCAAGTAGTGATTGTGAAGGAAGCACAGAATGTGAAAGATCTGGCCGAGTTGAAATTTTATGCCGAAAATCCTTTAAAATCAACGATTTTGGTGTTGTGCCACAAGTACAAAAAAATCGATGGCAAACTCAGCCTCATCAAAACTGTGCAGAAAAACGGTTGCGTGCTCACATCCGACAAAGTTCCTGATTACAACCTCGACAAATGGATCGAGAACTTCTTGAGAGAACAAAATATCAGCAGCGAACCGAATATCCCAAAATTGCTTGCCGACTATTTAGGCAATGATTTACAGCGCATCGCAAACGAAATCGACAAACTGCAAAAAGCTGTTCCGAACCTAAAGAAAATCACCGCCGACATTGTTGAAAAGAATATCGGCATCAGCAAACAATTCAACGATTTTGAATTGCAGGATGCGTTTGGAGAACGCGACACTGTCAAGATTTTCCGCATTTTGAAAGTCTATGAAAAGAATCCAAAGGACAATCCGCCACAACGGACGATTCCAATTCTGTTCAATTTCTTCAAGAATCTGTTCCTAATGTACTATATGCAAGGAAAATCGGACTCGGAAATCGCTACTACGCTCAAACTGAATCCATATCTGGTGAAAATCAAATACCGGACAGCAATGAGGAACTACACGGCAATGAAGTTATTCAAAATAATTTCGCTGCTCCGCGAATACGACATGAAAACAAAGGGTGTTGACAGTGGTTCCACTTCGCAAAGTGAGCTGATGAGGGAATTGGCGATAAAAATCCTCGCATAAATGAAACGAATTCTCTACATTGTTCCGCACAGACTAAACCGAAGCCCCGGCCAACGGTTCCGTTGCGAGCATTTTATTCCCATATTACAGAAAAACGGCTACGAAGTCACCTATTCCAACCTACTCACCGAATGGGACGACAAATATTTTTACCAACCGAAACGATACGCCGTCAAAGCGTTCATCTTCTGCAAAGCATTCCTACACCGTTGTTTCGATGTGCTTCGGGCAAGAAAATTCGATGGTATTTTCATCTACCGCGAGGCTTTTATGGTTGGAACGACACTGTTTGAACGAGGGTTGGCAAAATCGGGAAAACCAATCATCTTCGACTTTGACGACTCCATTTGGATTACCGATGTTTCCGAAGGAAACAAAAATCTTTCGTGGATGAAACGGTCTTCGAAAACCGACGAAATCATTGCTCTTTCAAATTTGGTGATTGTCGGGAACCAATATCTCGCCGAACACGCACGGCAGTTCAACAAAAATGTGGCAATTATCCCAACCACAATCGACACGAACTACCACAAACCTACCGAAAAACAGGCAAAAGACACAATCTGCATTGGCTGGACCGGCAGCGAAACAACCATTCGCCATTTTAAACTGATTATTCCCGTGCTTAAACGGATCAAGGAACAATACGGCGACAAAGTTTCGTTTATTCAAATCAGCAATCTTACCAGCGAATGTCCAGAAATCGGACTAGAAACCATTGTTTGGAACGCAAAAGACGAAATTGCGCAACTGCAACGAATCGACATTGGCATTATGCCTCTCCCCGATGACGCTTGGGCGAAAGGGAAATGCGGATTCAAAGGATTGCAATATATGGCGTTGGAAATTCCTACGGTGGTGTCGCCTGTGGGCGTAAACACCGAAATCATCGACAATGGGAAAAACGGATTTTTCGCCACCACCGACGATGAATGGTTTGCGGTACTATGCAAACTCATTGATGACGAAAATCTGCGGGTATCCATTGGAAAAGAAGGACGAAAAACTGTCGAGGAACGATATTCCATCAATTCTCAAAAAGACTCGTATCTTTCATTGTTTGAGAATATTACGAACAAATAAATTTCCACAACTTACAGCGACCATTCCACACTGTAATTGTTTTTGAAAGATTTCACCGTATCGTTTTCTATTAGATTCGAAAGGATTTTGAACGAAGAATCAGGAACGGAACAAGTTGTTTTCAGATAATTCTGCACAAGCGAGTTTCGCCACTGAATATCGTTCATAATCGATTGTTTCACTGAGTTTTCGTAGATCAAGATAGCCTTTTGTTCTGTGCTAAGTTTTGCATTTGGAGCAATGTTACGCTCGCGCAGAATCTTATCGGCAAAAATTCTCAATTCTTCCGACTTAGTAGGAATAGACAAATATCTTTCCTTGATTAACAATTCGTTAGCATTTTCTTCGGTGATATGGTTCGTGGAATCCTGAATAGCCATATTTTTCTTCAACTCATTGATGCAATATTCTGTAACCGCCTCGCGGTACAACAGATTTTGCGTGAGATGCAGTTTTAGTTCCGGCTTTTCGCGCAACATATTCCCTAACTGGGCAAATTGTGCGTATTCCTCGTTGCTAAACTCAGTCGCAGTTGCGGCAAAGTAAACTTGGTCGATTTGTGCATTGCTGTTTTTCAGCACGTTAAACGGTGAGGCGGCAACCTTCACAAGCAAGTTCCCCAAGGTTTTGATAATAATTTTTCCGTACGAAAAATCCGGAGAATCAATATTTCCCGAAATCGGCAAATCGAGGTCAACTTTACCATTTTTGTCGGTTAGGATATACAATCCCATTTTTAACGGAACATTGTACTCAGCCTTGACTGACTTATCCTTATCGCCGATTTGCGGTTGGAAAATACTTACCTTGTTCGTTCCTTTTAGTCGATTATTGATAATCACATTCTGGCTTTGAATAGACATGCGGCCATTGGTGATTGGGTTTCCAAACATTGCCAAAAAATATGGTGTAAACGATTGCAAATCAACATTATTCAAAAATACGCTAATATTTTGGTTAGAAATATCTTCGATGTTTCCTATCCATTTCAGTTTGAGTTTACCTGAATTTTGGAGAACAGCGGATGCTTCTATCGTGTTTTGTTTTGCAAGATTGAAATTCGCCGACGACACACAAATATCGCTGATTGTGTAGTTAAACGGCTGCGGCAAGGTATTATCAACAAAGTCGAAGTTTGCGTTTGCTATTTGCAAATCGTTTATAATGAGCACAAAAGGCTTTTCTTCGGTTGTATCGGCGTATGCTACAGCAAGCGAATCCTGAGTTTGGGTAGTATCGGATTTTATGAATACGGAAAAATTGTCGTTTGTATCTTGAAAGATTTCGTAATACGAATGTAATCCATTAGCATACAAGGAACTAAGTTCTATTCTATTGTTGATTAAATCAATTTTTTTGATATATGTCGCCACAGTATCGAACGAAGCTATTGATTTTTGGAGCGTGTCAACCATATTGAATTCCGAAAGCGACACAAGTCCAGTAATATCAAAGTTGAGGATATGCTCGCTTGAGCCGTGTATAGAAAGGTCTGCGGAGAATTTTCCTTCAAGATTGTCAACATTGAGCGATTGCTGCAAATACGGCAAAACTGGCGACAAATGAAAATTATTAATTTTCACCTGCAAATCATACAAAGCCTTTTCGGTGTTGTATTTCATTGTGGTTTCGAGTTTTCCTCCGTTGGTAAAATCAAGTTGAAGTCCCATATCGGTACTTAAATCGGAAAGATCGATGCCGGGAACCACCAACGAAATGTCCTTCAGTTTCCATTCACTGCCAATTTCTTGGTCGTGGTAATATACATAACTGTGGTTGAGATGAATATCATTCAACACAACATTCCATTCGCTTGGTTCTTCCACCGTGTCGGTGCTGGTTGAATCGGACGAAAAGAATTCTATTATATCGGTAAAATTGAAGGTGCTCCCATTTTGAATCACGCGAATGTCGGCACCCGTAAGTTCCACGCTTTCAACCTCAACAGTTTGTGAAAGCAGTTTGTGTAAATTCACATTCACATCAAATAAATTAAACGAGACAAACGATGTGGTATCGTCGGCTTCGTACAAAGTAAAATCCTCAATTTGCAATCGTCCGGAGAAAATGTTCACCGACAAACCATCCACATCTATCTTCCTACCAATCAATTCTTTAGAATTGTTTATCACGTAATATTTAGCGATAGGAGAAACCGCGAACGCTACAATTGCAATGATTGCGGTTATGGAAATTGCTACAATGATGAGAAACTTTTTCATACGAATTATTTTTTCTTTGTTTGTATGGTAATGTGTTCGTCTTTTTTCAACAGATAGGTTTGTCCATATACCTGTAAATTAGGGATATAGCCATTAGAAACGCATAATTCAACTTTCGATTTAGAGACTTTTACGGTTAACGTGGCGTTTCTGTATGTAATTGAAAATGAATACGATTTCCATCCTGACGGAATGTAGGGATTAAATGAGATATCATTTTGTGCGACACGCATTCCCGCAAATCCTTTGACGATAGCGAGCCACGAGCCCGACATACTTGTGATGTGCAAACCTTCTTTCGCCTCTTTGTTGTAGTCGTCCAAATCAAGACGGGCTGTGCGCAGATACAATTCATAGGCTTTCGCCTCATCACCGATTTTCGAAGCAACCACCGAGTGGATGCACGGAGAGAGTGACGACTCGTGCACACAACGGGCTTCGTAGAATTCAAAATTCCGCTGAATTGTTTCCTCATTCAACTCATTTTCAAAGAAATACAATCCCTGAACCACATCGGCTTGCTTAATAAACGGCGAACGCAAGATTCTATCCCACGACCAATGTTGGTTTATCGGACGCTGGTCGGCAGGCAAATCGGCGACAGTGATTGGCTCTTTGTCGAGATAGCCATCGTTTTGCAAAATAATGCCGTATTTTTCATCGGTTGGCAGATACATATTATTCACTATATCCGACCAACGAAGAATTTCCCGTTCCTCGAACGAGATTTTTGCCGCAAGTTCCACATATTTTTCGTTTGCCACACGTTTTATCCAACTGATGGTTTCCATGGTATAACGAAGGCACCAACTTGCGAAATAGTTTGTGTACCAGTTGTTTGACACATTGTTTTCATATTCATTCGGACCAGTCACACCCAAAATCATATACTTCCGTTTGATTGGCGACAAAATCACCCGTTGCGCCCAAAAACGAGAAATACCAATAAGAACCTCGAGACCATAGTCAACCAAATATGCACGGTCGCCGGTATAGGTCACATAGTCATAGATTGCGTGGGCAATTGCGCCATTACGGTGGATTTCCTCAAACGTAATTTCCCATTCATTATGACATTCATCGCCAGTCATTGTAACCATCGGATACAACGCCGCCCCGCCCGTGAATCCTAATTTTCCTGCATTTTTAATTGCCTGCGGAAGTTGTTTGTAGCGGTAGAGCAACAAATTTCTCGATACCGATTCCGGCGATGTTGAGAGATAGAATGGAAAGCAGAAAGCCTCTGTGTCCCAATATGTTACACCGCCATATTTTTCACCAGTAAAACCTTTCGGCCCGATATTCAGACGGCTGTCGTCGCCAGTGTACGTTTGATTCAAATGAAAAATATTGAAACGAATACCTTGTTGGGCTTTCACATCGCCTTTGATTACAATATCGCTCAATTTCCACTTTGCTGCCCATACTTTTTTATGGTCGGCATATAATTTTTTGAACCCTGTTTTTTCCGCCTCTTTCACCCGTTCCACAGCTATCTTCGGCAATTCCTGTGCGGAATAGTTCATAGTTGAAACCTGTGCGGCATATTTTGTAATAACAGCAGTTTCACCTTTTTTTAGTTTGAAATCAAGCGTTTCGCCCAATTGAAGTTGTTTGTGGTATTGTTTTTTTGTAGCCGAAACAGAAATTTCGTTGCAGATAGCCGTTGCCACAGTAAATTGCGGCACGCCGAATGGATTTTGCTTGGTTTGGTCAACCGAAACGGAAATTCCTTGTTCATTTTTTTGCGAGATTGATTCCCAGAAACATTCATCGTAATTGGAATCCTGATTCAAAACGTGTGCTTCGATGAACGACAAAACCGATAACGAGCAGTCTTTATTTTCGGCAGTAATTGCATACGAAATTGTTCCGATTTCCACCGCAGCCATACTAACAAAACGCATACTTTCGATGCGCAACAGTGTACCATCGGGCAATTCCACCACGCACGTTTTCGAAAGAGTTCCCTCCTTCATATTAAGCGTGCGACGGAACGAATGGATTTTCACGCTCGCCAAATCGAGCAAATTTCCATTGACAGACGTATGGAGCCCAATCCATGCGGGAGCATTTATCACTTTTGCGAAATAATCGGGATAGCCATTTTTCCACCATCCCACACGGGTTTTATCGGGGAAAAACACACCACCGATATAGTTTCCCTGCATAGTTTCACCTGAATACGCCTCCTCGAAATTCGCCCGTTGCCCCATGTGTCCGTTGCCAATGCTGAACACACTTTCCGCTATCACATGCCGACTGGCATCAAAGCCGTCCTCAATCACATTCCATTCGTCTTCAACAAACATACCTCTATCGTTTTTGTTCGTCACAAAAATAAAAAATTTGCGTTCAAAAACGTAGCAGTTTTTGGGTTTCTTACGCTATTTGGTCGATTTGGGCGACGGGCAATATTATTGTTCTTCCTGCTTGATTTCCACAAGTTTAATTTCGTCGAGATACACCTCGGCGGTGCCATCGAAAGAAACGACTAACTGACTTATTTCCACTGGGTTAAGTCCCGAATCAACAAAACGGAAATTTTTAAGCGGAATCTGTACACGTTTCCACGTTGAATTTACGCCAAAACCTTCGTAAAACTTGCTATTACAAGAGATTACAGGCGTTGACTTACTATTATTGTCCAAGAAACAGAAATTAATTGGCACAGAACCGATTTCATCGCCGTCGGCGGTACGAATCCAGAATTCCAGCGCCCACGTATCAACTATATCCGACATGTCAACCGTTTGCCAGTTGTTCCACATAAAACCAACACCAATCCAGTCGCAACCTTTTTTCGATTTATCCCATTTCAGATGCAGGCTTCCTACGCCTTTATACATCACGTCAGACACCACCGTAAAATCACGGCAGGCATCTTTTTCAAAACCCCAGCAACCCGGAAGATTGTCGAGAAAAATTGCCGAAGCAGTGAATTTATCGATATAATCGGAATCCTTTTTATCGTTAATCACATAAAACGGATCGTTGTCTTCGGCAGTATCAAGCGGCATTGTAAGCATTTGCACGCCACAACTTGCCATCATACACACACCGGCAATCCAACTTGAAATAAATGCTATTTTCT
This sequence comes from Bacteroidales bacterium, assembly GCA_017552705.1. GTDB lineage: Bacteria > Bacteroidota > Bacteroidia > Bacteroidales > UBA1715 > UBA1715. Next base: position 14,142 of record JAFZOY010000064.1, on the reverse strand, counting down.
TCATATTCTTCATTTTAATCTTTCACAGAACCGTTAGTTTCCATAAATCGGGAACAATGGACATTTTTTTGTTATCACTATAAAATCAATAGCCGTTTTCACGTCACCGGCTTCGCCGTTTGAAAACACGGAAACAGCAATTTTATCAACCTTGTTGTAATCAAAATTCTTATTGCTGGTAACAAATTTCGACATTGGAACAGAAATACCGTGCCAGCCTTCCCCTACTTTGATTCTGTCGCCCAGCAATTCACATTCTATGTCGGAAGAACTATTCACCAACGCAAGGAACAGACTTGTACGTTCGCAATATTCGGGGAATCCGTACATAAACAGATTGAGATACGTTGTTGCCGTATCGGCAGTGGTAATAGGATAATAGCCATCAGCCCAATTGTTTACCTGTTGGAATGTGAATCCCATACCATCAACATACCACGCTCCGCCTGGTTCGGTTCCTTCCAATATGCAGAATTTTTTTCCTTCGGGAACAACACCGGCTCCTGTGGTTGCAGTTGCAATTTTCGAAGGGCTGCTATTCGTATATAGTTGCGAAACTTTATCCCAATCGCCTACCACACAGAAATCCTTCGATGTGAATGTTTCGTCAACGGCAGCCGCGATTTTCACGACGGTTTTACATGTGTCAACACCAAAATAATCGACAAACGAAAGTGTCACCGTGCAGATTTCGCCGTCGAGGAACGATTCCACCCCAACATCCTTCGACTTCCCGAACAAATCAATGTTGAACGTTCTCTTCAAAATATTCGTCGGAAAATATTTATCGGGACTTGCGGTACTGGCACCTGCCCACGACACTTGTTTCAACGATGTTGACGTACCAGAAATTTTTTCTTGTTTGTGGGACTCAGTGCCCTCAATCAGAATTTCCCATTTAGTTTCCACATTCCATTCGCCCTTGAACGAAAGCACATCGCCTTTGGTGAAATCGAGCGAAATAGTGTCGGTTCCGTCGGAAACAATGTCGAAATCTTCAATCATTTCCAATTTTGCCGACGACGACCAAATATCGTCACCCTCGTCGCACGACGTAAATAGTCCCGCAAAAGGAATCAACAGCAAACTATATATAATTTTCTTTCTCATCATCCTAATTATAAACATTGAACAATGGTTTTCCCGTAGTGACAATGAAATAATCCACCGCCGCCTTTGCCGCACATTCCGTTCCATCAACCGAGAACAAAGAATATCCTGCTTCAGTTATATTTGAATAATCAAACGGGATTCCCGTCTCATTCTCGGTTTCTTTCAACTTTGAAAACGAAAGTGAAATGCCGTGCCAGCCAGGTTCTGTTATTTTCACCCTGTCGTTAAATCCAATCTTGTTACCATTTTTATCGCTGAACATTACGTAAATCGTTGAATTTTCATAATAGTTCGGATAACCGTACAAGAAGAAATTGATGTAGTTACTACCAATATTTTTTGTGTCGATTTTCAACGGAGCTTCGGAAATCGTCAGGATATTTCCCGACAAATAATACTTTCCACCATCTTCATAACCGCTGATTTGCAGATAGTTATCGCCTTGCGGAACGAGAATGCCTTCATCGGCGAATGTCCGTTTTTGCGTAGCAGGCAATTCCACGCCATCTTCAACGACACGCGACGTACTTCCCCACCCTTCGGCGTCAATCTCATCGTAATCGCCTAAGACAATACCGTCAATCGGTTTCAGGGAAACAACGTGGACAAATTTGTCAGCCACCTTGTAATCATCATAACTTTCAAACGAAAGCGTCGCTTCACAGGTTTCTCCCTCTCTGAAAAATATCAAATCAGCAGAACCGTCCCACGCAATTGATTCGTCAACCGACCTGCCAAAGCCCGTCAATGTGCGTACAGCGCCCGAAGTTTGCCCTTTTACCGTAATCGTCCACTTGGTATCAAACTCCCAAGAGCCTATAAAATGAATGGAATCGCCCTGTGCAAAATCAGCATCTATCATCTTTGCTGTCGCACTATTCACGATGTTGAACGTGTCAATAGTAATTCCGTCGATGCTGGGACCCACCATTTCCTCGCTGCAACTCCACATACAGAGCAAACTCGCTATAAATCCTATAAATGGTAATCGTCTCATATTCATTAGAATAGAATGTTAAACAACAAGAATGCCTGATTTATCTTGTACGAATTTCCATCATCAATTTTGTCCTTGAGAGTAAATCTGTCGTACTGCATCGTCAACGAGATATTGTCGTTGAAGCGATAGCGCAATCCAGCGGCAGTCAACATTTGCGAGCCGTCGTAGGTTTCGCACTTATATTTCACGGTTTCGTTGAAGCCGTTCAGAATAGCCTTGTAATCGGTTCCTTTGTACAACAAGATTTTTGTTCCCAACAACACATCAACACGATTCAAAACTTCCACACTCGTTCCCAAATCAATCGTATGCGAATGTAAATCAACAGGTTTTACCAAATCTTTCGACATTTTATACACTCTGTCCTCATCACGCGAAGCCGACGCAAACTGATAACCGGCAGTCAGGCTGACTGATTTGCTCCAACCAAAGATTTTATCGAAATACACATCGCCACTCCATTGTGCCAACAAATAGTTTTTCTTTTTCTCGGAGCCTTGTCCTGCAACGTCCTGCAATGCCTGAACCTCAATTTCTGTCGTAAACGTACTATCACCGACATATATCAGATGAACATCAAAACCCTGACGGTTCGGAGTAGCTTTTCCGTACGGAGTCACGTTATTGAAAATCATCTCGTAATCCATCAAGCCATACGAAATTGCTTGATTGTAAATTGCATCATCGGTAATCAAGTCAAGCAAAGAAATTGTTCTGTTGTATGAATTTGTACCAACAACAGGCAACACATTCACGTCAGATGTGTAATTGATTCGTTTTGACTGCGCACCTGCACTGAAAAAGTTTGGATTGACCCGACGAAACGAGGCTTGCACTAAGAAAGACTGACGTATCAAATGTAGAAGTCCCAATTCAAAAAAGTTTCCTTTGGTATTAACGGTTTTTGTATCGGACGTATCAACATAATTGATGGTTGAAAAACCGAACTCGCCAAATGCCGTAGTATGTCCCAATAGAAAATTGAAATTACTCGTTCCCACGCCATTGGAATATTTTTCGTAATACGTTTTTGAAACAGTTTTTGGCAAATCAAATAAGTTAATGTAATTTAAACCAATATTTGAATGATTTGTAATGTTGAACTGCATATTTCCTCCCGCCTGCATTCTATCGGGAGTTTTGCCATCGTCCAAACTGCGGTTTCTCATAGCAAACGTAGTGAAATCAATTGATTCCATACCTTTGTCGAAGCCAAGTCGCCATGCCAAATCAGCACCTTGGTTACGCCAGTAATTGCGATAATTGAAATTTTCCTGATGACGGATTTCGCGAATGAAACGGAACACATCGGCTTCGTTGTTTGCACATTCACCGCTGTTGTTCCACAATGTATATGGCGTCATACGGGAATCAATGTCGCCGAAACGATATTTGATTCGTTTTGCGGCAACGCCCTTGATAGAAATTTCACGCAATTCCAACGAAGCTCCTTGTCCCCAGAAACCGCCTATGGCGTTTTTTACACGTAAGGTCGTACCGATTCGAACCGCATCGTTCGGACGAATATCCAGATGCAAATCAACCAAAGCGGCACCGCCAAGACTCTGGTCGGCGTTCACCGTATCGTCGGATGACAACCAATTGTGCGACATATCGCCACGAGCCACACCATTGAACTGTATTTTGGGATTCGCCTTCTGTGCCTGAACCGACAAGCCCAGCAACACAAGACCGATAAACAAATAATATTTTCTCATTGTATATTTATTATTTCCTTATTACTCAGTTAATTAGAAAAATGCTTTCAATTCCAAACTACCTTCAAAACCACGATAATGTGACATATCATTGTGTTTATCCTCGAAATCGAACCAACGTGTACGGACATACAGATTTGTGAGCGGAGCCAACACAAAATCAAGCCCAAGACCGATAGCCTTACCAAATTCAAGAACAGGCGCAGCGCCGTTTTGAGCGTATGTATAGCCATACGAGCCTTTCATATTTTCCAATCCAAAATAGGCATCAACCGCCATTTTTTCACTCAGTTTATAGTACGTTTCCAATTCGTGGTATTGCACCCGCATATACGATTTTTCCATTTTCAGGACTGGCAACACAGCCAACTGGTCTTGGCACGAAGAATAAGAACCCAAGTAGAAAATGTAGAACGGGCGGTTCGCAATGTTGAACTTATATTTCAAATTCCATTCTGTCACCGCAAATCGGATTTTCGACGTGATAGCAGTCGTGTCCAGGGGATTCGTTTCGTAATAACTACGATAATTTGTTGTCAGCGCACTGTATGGTCCCATATAATTTTGGTATGCGAACACACGGGCAAACATAATTCCGTTGATTCGGTGTCCGAACGAAACCGACGTTGACTGATGGTCGATTTCCTCGGAAAATCCTGTAGCCAAATTCACTTTCAAACCCGAAAAGTTCATTTCGGCACGAAGATCCAAACCCTGACGGTTTCCATTTATATAGTCAACATCCGACATATTTGCGCCAACAGGATAGGAACTACCGCCTTCTCCGTTATATCCAGCCGTTGATTTTAGATACGTATTGAATCCCGCATCAAGGTTAATGAACGACGGAGACAAACGATACACATGCAACTTCAACGGTGAGCCAATCAGTTTCTGTCGGGAAAGAAACACCACATCCATAGCCTCGCCAAACGATTTTTCCAACGTTTCACCATCAACATACCGTCCATAGCCAAACTCACCTTTTACATTGAAATCGCTCAAAAAATCAAGGCTGAAATCTACAGTGGCAATATTGTAACCGATACAATTTCCATTGACAACACTATCATAACTTACAGAATTAAAAGTGTTTACACCGAAATAATTCTGTCCGAATTTCTTATGGATGAATCCACCGTACGAGATATTTGGAATTGTGTCCAAATACGACGATTGTCCACCGTTATTCGGCGTTTTCGCATAAATCACACGGCTTTCCAATCCCCACGGCAAATCGTAGATGGAAGCCACCAAACCTTGGCAGAACTGGTTTCCCCAACGGAAATCCCGAATAATCGTTCCCTGCGCATAATACGATTCATAATTTTGAGCCGCAGTCTGGAAATAATCCCACGTGTTTCGTTCAAACAGACTTTCACCCTCGTTTTCAGAAGCCCACAAGGTTAATTTCGAAAGTCGCGTATATTGCAAACCACCAAGTCGGAAACTGATTTTCGCATTGTCGTAATTCATCTGACCATCGAGGTTCACACCCATCTGGAGCCCTGTTTCGTTTTCGTTGTAGCCCGCGCCACGCATTGGCGAATACAGATAAAAATCCGTACGGAACGATGTGGTTGACGTTGGACGTGCAACAACATCCAATTCCAACTGCGACTGGCGGCCACCATCGTTGGTCGAAAGCAGCATTTTCTCCTGACTGTACGTGCCATCGAACAATTCATCCATATTACGGTAATACACCATTCCACGGTAATTGCCCGTAACGCCAAAATTTGTCAATCCTTGTTTCCCGTTATATTTTCCCAGAAGATTTTTGTGCTGCCGATGCGTCGCCGACGTATCACGAAATTCTCCATCGCCGGCAAATGGTTCCGCCTGCGCTATAATAGGTAATAAAGAAAGGCAAAATAATTGTAAAAATCTTTTCATTTATTTCCTTTAGAATTATTCAATAAAGTAAATGATACCTCAAAGAAACAGAATATTTTTTAATTTTACAACACTACCCTTAGTGTTTTTTTTACACTATGGTATTTTTCGCTAAAAATCTTTCGTTTAACTCTGGTTGAAAGCATACCATTTTCGAGAAAAACCATTATTTTTGCAATAAACAAAATCTCGTATGACAACTAAGAAAACGACAAAGAAAACTTCCACCAAAACGGGAAAAACGTCTTCCTCGTCGAAGAAATCGTTGAAAAAGACGACTAAGAAATTGCGCAAAACGTTGAATCGTGGCATTCTTGCGTTGACAGCCGTGCTTTTGATTGGAGGAATCATATTTGGCGGCTATCGCATATTCTCGTCCGCCGAAGAGGACTTGTCGGAACTTGGCGAAAACGAGATTCCATTAGTGTGCGAACGGGTTACTGAAAATTATGGCGCAGAAATCGATTCGTGCGCAAAATTGCTTGGCATGCCTCCTCAATACTTGAAATCGCTGGTTTGTTTGGAGTGTTCCGGACGAACAGATTTGCCAAAACGGTTTGAAAAACATATTTACCGTAGGCTGAAAAAAGTCCGCTCGGGAGAAACCGCTGAATATGAAGGTGTTACTACAGCAATGATATGCGATGCATCGGACGAGGCGTTGAAAAACCTTGCCACATCGTGGGGGCCGTTTCAAATTATGGGCTACAAATGTCTGCACTTGAACATCAACGTGGCTGATTTGCGAGGAAACGACGCCGTATATTGGGGCGTGAAATGGATTGCCGAAGAATACGGCTACTTATTGAAAAAAGGACGCTACCGTGACGCATTCCATTACCACAACGCCGGCAGAATATTCCCCGCCGACGGCAAAGCACGGACATACGACAAGAATTACGTTCCCAATGGGCTGGATTATATGAGATATTTTTAGAATTTGGGAAATTCTCATTACCTTTGCTTGATTTCTAATGAATAGTATGGATTTGAAAGACGATGTAGAAGCAATTGATTCCCTGAAAGAAACGTATGGCGCGTTGAAGCAGGAAATCCATAAAAAAATAGTCGGTCAGGATGCGATAATCGAAGATGTGTTGATTTCCATCTTCAGCAAAGGACACTGCCTGTTGGTGGGTGTGCCTGGATTGGCTAAAACATTGTTGGTGACATCGATGGCGCAGGTTTTGGGACTTCGGAACAACCGAATCCAATTCACTCCCGATTTGATGCCAAGCGATATTACAGGTAGCGAAATCTTGAACGGCGACCGCCAATTCCAGTTTGTGCAAGGTCCGTTGTTCACAAATTTCTTGCTTGCCGACGAAATAAACCGAACTCCACCGAAAACCCAAGCTGCCCTACTCGAAGCGATGCAGGAACTTGCCGTTACGGTTGCCGGACACCGCTACCAGTTGGCGGAACCGTTTTTCGTGTTGGCAACGCAAAACCCGATTGAGCAGGAAGGTACGTATCCGTTGCCAGAAGCCCAATTAGACCGTTTTATGTTCAATATTTGGCTGGATTATCCGTCAGTTGACGAAGAAATTGCAATTGTAAAAAGCACAACAGGTGCATCGCAACAAGAACTAAATGCGTTGTTGGACGATGAAAAAATAATTGCATATCAGCAAGTTATACGAAAAATGCCTGTCAACGACAGTGTAATCCGATATGCGGTTGAGTTGGTTGCAAAAACCCGTAAGGAACACACACAGAACCCGTTAGCAAAAGAATATCTTTCGTGGGGAGCTGGTCCGCGCGCTTCGCAAAATTTGATTGTGGGGGCAAAAACACATGCAGCCATCCACGGCAAATATTCGCCCGACATTGAAGATGTTCAGCGTGTGGCATTGCCGATTCTCCGTCACAGAATCGTGAAAAACTACAAAGCCGAGGCTGAAGGCATTAGTGTTGATGAAATTATCACAAAATTGATGGCATAGTGAAACATATTTTCCTGTCAATAGTATCGTTGTTGCTTGTGTTGTCCAGCTTTTCGCAGAAAACAAAGGTGGAAATCAAACACACCGATTTGATGAAGGGCGACAGGGAAGTCCGCAAGTTATACGGAAACGTAATCTTCAAACACGACGACGCATATATGTACTGCGACAGCGCTTTGTCGTACGCAAAGGACAACCGTTTCGAGGCTTACGGACGGGTTCGCATTGTAAATAAGGATGTTACAATCTACAGTGACACCTTATATTATTCCAGCGCGGAAAATCTTGCCTGTCTTCGTGGCGATATAAAGATGATTCACGAGCAGATGACGCTCACCACGCATTTTCTGGATTATGATTTGAAACAAAATATGGGATTCTACAAAAATGGAGGCAAAATTGTTGACGCCACCAATATTTTGACGAGTTCCATCGGACAATATTTTGCAAACGACAGAATGTTGTTTTTTAAAAACGATGTGGTTCTGAAAAATCCTGATTATGTGATGAATACCGACACAATGAAATACAAAACAAGCACAAACGTGGCGTATTTTGTTGGTCCCACAACCGTAACAAGCGAAGAAAATCTTCTATACACCGAAAATGGCTGGTACAACACTAAGGCCGACCAGGCGCAGATGTACGAGCACTCCTATTTGAACAGCGGAGCGCAATACGTGTACGGCGACAATATGTTTTACGACAGAAAAAAAGACGAGGGAACTATCCGTAAAAACGCTGTGATAAAAGACACCACGCAGCAATTGACGCTATATGCCCAATATTGTTTCTACGAAGGAAAACGCCGCCATGTGTTTATGACCGATAGTGTGCTGGCTGTCAAGGCAATAGACAATGATTCGTTGTACTTGCATTCCGACACGTTGTTTTTCTACCAATACACAATCGCCCCATTGGATTCCACTCAAACCGACTCCATTTCCTACGAGGAGATAAAAGCGTACCACAGAGTCCGTTTTTACAAGAGCGATTTGCAGGGCGTGTGCGATTCGGTGGTTTACAATGCTTTGGATTCCATGGTGTATCTATGCAAAAATCCAGTGCTTTGGTCCGACGAAAATCAGATGACTGGCTTAGACATCCGCTTGAAATTGGGCGACAACAACACAAAATTGGAACAAATCATCATTCAGTCCAACGCATTTGTGGTTGCCCAATGCGACGAGGATAAATTCAACCAGATGAAAGGAAATTCGCTGATTGGGTATATTAAGAATAACGAACTTGTCCGTGTTGACATGTTCCAAAACGGCGAGACCTTATATTACATGAAGGACGACGATGAAATTGTGGGCGTAAACCGTGCCGTTTGCAGCGATATTTCCGCATATCTGAAAAATGGAAAAATCAATCAGATTGTGTTCAAAAACAAACCTGAAGGTACATTTAGCCCTGTTGAGCAATTTCCTCAAAAAATGTCGAAAATCGACAACTTCAAATGGCACGACCTTATCCGCCCCGTTGACGCCCAAGATGTGTTCAACTGGCGGAACGACGACTAATTACCGTGTTTGGAAATACCGTTCCGCATCGAGGGCTGCCTTGCAACCAGAAGCTGCTGCTGTAATTGCCTGACGATAAGTAGGATCTTGCACGTCGCCACAGGCAAACACTCCTTGAATGTTCGTTTGTGTGCCTTTTCCTTCGGTTAGTATATACCCGTTTTCGTCGAGGTTGATTTGTCCCTTGAATAGTTCAGTGTTTGGTTTGTGTCCAATAGCCAAAAACATTCCTGTAACAGAAATCTCAACTTCCTCTTTCTCTTGTTTCATCAAGCGTAGTCCCGTTACTCCGCTATCGTCACCCAAGACTTCTTTGGTAACATGTTCAAAAAGAATTTCGATATTTGGTGTAGCGGCAACCCGTTCCTGAAGCACTTTCGACGCACGCAGGTAGTTTTTGCGGACAATCAGATACACTTTTGAAGCAATGCCCGCCAAATACAAAGCATCGCCAACAGCAGTGTCGCCACCACCGATAACCGCCACCTGCTGCTTACGATAGAAAAAGCCGTCGCATACAGCACAAGCGGAAACGCCCATGCCGCGGAATTTCCGTTCGCTTTCCAAACCAAGATAACGTGCAGACGCGCCTGTTGCAATTATAACAACCTGAGCTTCAATTGTTTTCTTACCGTCCACAACAACCATTTTCTTTGTATCCGAAAGTTCCACCGATGTAACATTGCCCTCGCGGATATCAGCACCGAATTTCAAGGCTTGGTTGCGGATATCGTCCATCATATCGGTACCCGAAACGCCATTCGGATAGCCAGGAAAATTTTCAACCTCGTTGGTGGTAGTCAGCTGACCGCCAGTTTGCATACCTTCGTACAATACAGGATTAAGGTTTGCACGCGATGCATAAATCGCAGCCGTATAGCCAGCAGGTCCACTTCCTATAATCAAGCATTTAACAGATTCTTTATCAGTTGTTTGTGAAGATTGTTCCATATTGAAATTCATTTTGTGAAACAAAAATAGAGGGAAATGTGAAATTTTTTTAGAAAAGAAAATGAAATTATTTAACAAGTTATGATAATGTTTAGTAAATTCGCTGGCAAATAAAACGTATGAGGAAAGTCGGTTTTGGTTTGGTTTTATTCTTACTATTTGCTGGTTGCACTCCATCGCCAGAAAAAGTTAAGGAGCAGTGTTTGAAAAACGCGGATAACCAAACATTTTATGGAGACCAAACACCAGCGTATTGCGAATGTTTGTACCAGAAACTGAAAACCATTTCCGACACTGCGAAACTAACCACTGAAGTGATAGACTCGGTTCAAAGCGAATGCGACGCCGAATACACGACAATGGACACAAATTTTTAATCGGGGTATAGCTCAGTCCGGTATGAGTGCTTGTATGGGGTGCAAGAGGTCGCTGGTTCGAATCCAGTTGCCCCGACTTTTTTTGACCGCTTCGTTGATTCGTTTTGTTTCCACGCCATACAGCGAGCCACATCACTATCAATAATCACATTTTCGTTGCGAAGTTGCAAGACCTTGTCCTGCACGTCTTCAATTTTAATCATTTGCATTGAACCTTTTCTTAGTCGCCGTTATTGAAGATTCTTCTTGTTATTTCAAGAAATAGACCTATTTTTGTAGTGAAATAAGAACTACAAAATAAAATACCAATATACCACAAAAAATGGAAGAAGAAAACCGCAAATGTCAAGTTATTGAACAAGACGAATGTTCACAATTGTTTCTAAAAACAAATTTTTCTGTTCTGCAAGCATCTCAAAATATAGCAAATGCACTACAAGAGTTTGAGCAAAAAGGGTATATCACATCAAAACCAATTCTTGTCGGGTTTGTAGAAGACGTAGTATTTGAATATTCGAAGATAATCGGAAATCCGTTACAGAATAGGACAATGTATTTTACAGGCAAGTCTCTTGTTCATGCGAGAAGAGTTTCAAAGACAAATGCCGACATCGCTGTTTCCCCTGTCGATTTTGAAACATTTCCTTGCACAAAATCATCAATGCATATATACTATGATACTGAAACTAAACGATATACATATACCGACGGGAAAAACAAATTTATACTCGAACCAAATGTTCCTATTAAAATGTGTGACGGGAAAATTTTGGTTGTTTCACTAGTTACTGCGACGAAAATGAGGGCAACCGACGAGTTTAATATGCAGAAATATGTAAAATTAAAATAAAAGGCTACCGGTGGGGTCGAACCACTCAACACGCACTTACGTGCCTGCCACCGTTCCTCACATCATGGGTCTGGTAGCCATTTTACTTTCGCAAATATACAACAAATCCATTCTTTTGTCAAGATTGCTTCTGTTACTTTTTCTCTTGAAAGAAAAAGTAACCAATGTAGAGTCGCTATGTTTGCTGCTTGGATATGAGCCACACACAATGTGGCTCTACAAAAAGGGATTCTCTTCCGATAATCCAGCAGATTCCTTGCCTACGGCTGCGGAATGACGATGCCAATAAAAGGAAAACGAGAAATCCACTACAACTACCCCAATACCATATTGGAATATGGCACGTATTTTTTCATTCCTGTTTCAAAATAGCCATAGTGGTTAAGTCGTTCGACTGCAAAAAGTTGCCGTTTGAGGCGATAGGCGGAATAATGGGAAAATATGCCCAAATACGAATTTACAACCGACTGCATACGAAACGGGCTTCGTATTGCGTTGAGTTTGGGCAGTTTACGCCGAATGCGGTTAAGCGAGGTACGACTGACGTAGGTTCTGTGAGGCTTGACATACGCACCCAAATACTCCACACCACGAAATGAATCGTTGATTTGCGTCTTTCCGTCGTTCACCGTAAGATACAGTTGTTCGGTAAGATAACGCCGAACGTGGGGAATGATTGAACAGAGCCACTCCTTATCGGAACTGACTACATAAAAATCATCAACATAGCGACCATACCGACGGCAGTGCAACGTGCGTTTCATAAATTGGTCGAGTTCGCCCAAATACACGTTGCTGAACAACTGCGAGGTAAGGTTGCCTATGGGCAGACCGCAATCCACAGGGGAATGAAACAGGCTTTTATTATATGGCAACGTATCCCAATCGGATTTGGAACCACGCACACGGCAGTTCTCCACGGGATTCAACAGGATTATTTCCTTGCTCAAATAAGTAAGAAAATCGAAATCAAGCACTTCGTTCCATGTTTCGGAAGATTTTCCGCTGATACGGTGAAAACGCATGGATTGAAGACGCAACAAACAGATTTCCAACAACTTTTCACGGTTAATCTGCATAAAATAGCCCGAAATGTCCATTTTCAGTATATAGCAACGCTCGGTGAAATTGAGCGACTCCTTACGGATATGGCTCCGCAACCGTGCAATTCCGTAGTGCGTGCCACGCCCTTTAATGCAACTGTAACTATCGTGAATGAACGTCCGTTCAAACAAGCGGTGCGTATAGTTGTAGTACAAATGGTGGACTATCCTATCGCGGAAGTCGGCGGCAAAAACCTCGCGTTTCTTGGGGTCGCTGATAATGAAACAGGTTGAAGGACGCGCCTTGTAGGTTTTGTGCCACAATTCATCGGCAAGTTCACGGAGATTGCGCTCCATATCGGCCTCGAAGCGGATTTGGTAGATTCGTTTCCGCTTATGCCGACGGGCGTCGAAATACGCTATGTGCAAATCGAACAAAAGTTGTTTGTAAGTAAGTGAAAAAGAGGGTTTTGCCATATTCATAGATTACGGCAAGTGCTGCAACCACGCACAAGGCGGACAGATTGCCCGTTGTTGCGGTTGTTGTTGTTCGTGTTCACGTTGTTGCTGTTGAAGTTCAGATAGTTGGCGTTGTTGTTGTCGTTAGCCGAACTCGACCAGTAGTTGCCGTTGGAACCCACATTGTTCACGTCTGTTCCGTTGCGGTTGCCAGCAGCAGGAAGAAACACCTTTTGCTTCAACGACCGTCTGTTACTTGTGGCGGAAGGAACGCTCCATGCGGCGAGCCATACGCCATTGCCGAATTTTCTCGCCTGAGGCAAGCAGGTCGTCTTTGAATTTACCATATTCTGCATAGCAAACCCTCTTTACACCATTTTAGCCAATTGAGTTTTTATGTCAGACAAAAACGACACGCACTCAATCATTGATTTTTTCTCGATGGGAAACGAAAGAATCTGTTGCATGACGGCTGTCAGGCTTACGGGTTGGATAGTTGCGCCGCCGTCGTTCAAATCACGCAAGGCCTCACTCTGCCGTTTTTTCGACGATTCCGCCACGGGAACCGACTGTTTCCACTGCTCAAAATCACTCTGCATTTCCTGTAGGTTGACACCTTCGGGAAACATGGTTTCGGGAAGCTGAAGCGTGACACTGCCATCGGTGGCGACGGTGTGAGTGGCACCCTCGGGCAGGTGCTTGAAGAAACTCGACACCGGACAGCCAATGTGGATTATGGTTTGCTCTATGGACTTGACCTTGCGGTGCGTGGGGCTGAAATCCCGTATCTTGCGGCACCACAGCCATGCGCTCCACTCATAGGCACGGTAGAACGACCCTTCCATATAAAAAAACAGCGTGCGGGCGTGCTCCGCATCCGCACGCTGTTTTTCGATTTCGATTATTTCTTGTAGTTGAGACATATCTTTTTGAAATTTTGTAGGTAGAGACGTAGCGCGCTACGTCTCTACAAAACCATCGTCGGCATCGTTTTATAAAAATCGCCGTTTCGGTCACGCTGGCAACTCCGTTTGCCGCTTTCCCTCAGCGGCGATTTTTTTGGTTGGTGAATGGTAAATTCTACAAACCACGCACAAGGCGGACAGACGGCCCGTCGTCGCGGTAGTCGTAGTCGTCCGTGTTCACGCCGCAGCTGCCGAAGTCCAGACAGTGGGCGTAGTAGCCGTCGTAAGCCGAACTCGACCAGTAGTAGCCGTAGGAACCCACATTGTACACGTCTGTACCGTCGCGGTAGCCAGCAGC
>JAFZOY010000063.1 GCA_017552705.1 Bacteroidales bacterium | reverse complement strand
TAACCTATAAGCGGTTTTGTTGGCCGATTGTGGTTAATGTAGCAGATTGTTTTCAATCTCTTCCACTTCGTTCTTGAGTTGTGGCTCCACTGAAATCCGTTCTTCAATGATACGGCATGCGTGAAGCACAGTGGCATGAGTGCGCGATAGACGAGCCCCTATTGTCGACAATTGCATATTGCAAAGTTTCTTTGCTAAATACATCACAATTTGTCGGGGATCGGAGATTTCACGTTTACGCGATTTGGTGTAGATATCGTCGGGTTGAATGCCGTAGAATCCACACACACCTTGTGTAATAGTGTCGAAATTAACTTGTTTGACGCTGATTTTGACGGCATTCGCCACCACCATCTTAGCCAATTCCATATCAACATTGCTGTTGAGAATAGCGGCATGGGCTATTAATGACACTACTACGCCTTCAAGTTCGCGAATGCTGTTCTTGACGTTATTGGCGATATAATCAATAATCTCATCAGAGATATTCAGACCGTCTTGTTTCGAACGCTTTATAAGGTAGTCGCGGCGGAGTTGATAGTCGGGACGTTGGAGTTCGACTGTAATGCCCCATTTGAAGCGCGACAAAAGTCGTTCGTTCATGCCTTCCATCATGGAGGGACAACAATCGCTCGACATTATGAGTTGCTTGTTGTTCTGATGAAGGTGGTTGAAAATGTGGAAAAAGTTGTCTTGTGTTTTAGTTTTTCCAATAAAATCCTGAATATCGTCAATGATGAGGGTATCGATACTCTGATAGAAATATATAAATTCGTTGATTCTGCCGTGGCATAGGGCGGCAGTGTATTGGCTCTCAAACAGACGAGCCGTCACATACAACACACGGTTTTCGGGATACAATTCTTTAATGCGAATGCCAATGGCTTGAATAAGATGGGTCTTACCCACACCCGAAGCGCCGAAAACGAACATCGGGTTGAACTCTTGGCGTTTGGGATTCTCCGCAATTGATAGGGCAATTGTACGGGCCACTTTGTTGCTATCGCTTTCGCAGTAGTTTTCAAAGTTGTAACGCGGATTCAGTTGAGGGTCGATGTCCTCTTTGACATCGTTGCGGAATGGATTAGATGTTACGCCCGCGCGAGGCTTCACGTCTTGGCTGGCTTTATCGCTTCCGATTTTGATTTCTGTGTCGGGACGGTCGCTGACTTGGTTGAACGTGTAAAATAAACTTACATTCTGACCAAAAAAACGTTGGATTGTAGCCCCGAGAAGGCGCAGATAGCGCTCTTCCAACTGTTCGGCAAAGAATTGTGATGGAACACGCAACTCTAACTCCCCGTTTTCAAATCGCGAGAAGCATACCGGCTCAAACCAGGCGGAAAATTGTTCAGCGGGAATATTGTCCTTGATAACTTTCAAGCAATTTTCCCACAATTGTGAGTTGTTAAGTTCCATTAAAAAAGATTATCGGTTAATGATAATTCCGACTACAAAATTCGGCAAATTTTTTTGAAAAATAAATGCTAAATTTATTTGCTTTTTTTGATATAATTATAATGTTCTAATCTTCAGTGCTTTGCAGAGCAATGCCATTTTTATATAAAAAATGGATAAAAAATTTAAGTTAAATCGTTGATTTTAAATACATTGCTGTGGCTATTATATGGGTTTGTCGTTGTAAATTAACGATTTTAAATAGCATTTCACAACTCTATTGGTAAAAAACAACGTCTTTCACAAAAAAATCACAAATTTTGTTATTTAAAATTATTTCAAATAAGAAAAACTTGGTCGTGATTTGTTGAAGGATTAAAACAGTTTGATTGATATATATCGTTTTGGATTCTTTTTAACGTCGATAAGGAGCGAATCAAGGCTTCCTGCGGCGCCGTCAAGACGATTGTAAAGAGATTTGTCGTTCAACAGCAAACCCAACGATGACTCGGGCGAATTGAGTTTACCGGTAAGCATCTTGATTTCGCCAGTAGCGCTTTCGACGTTTTGCATCGTCTGTTCAATAGGCAATCCTTTGATTTGCGATGACACTTCTGTAAGGTCGTTAGAAACCGTATTTAGGTTGTTGGCTATTAGATTGACGTTTTCGAGAGCCGGAGTGGTGGACTTTGCCATCTTATTGAGTTGGGCTGTGACGTGCTCAATGTTAGCCGTGATGTTGTCAAGACGATTGATTGATGTAGTCAATGCGGGATTTGCCACAAGTGTGTTAAGCGATGTGATTAGAGAATCTACCTTTGGTAGTATTGTGGCTACAGTTGGCATAAGGTCGTCATTATCCGCATCCATCAAGCCTGATGCGTTTG
>JAFZOY010000062.1 GCA_017552705.1 Bacteroidales bacterium | reverse complement strand
GTGTGTGTGTGTTTATACTATTATTTGAATAATCCAAATAATTGAGTGACAAAATGTTAGAAAAACCAATATTTTTTTCGCTACACCACACGTTGTAAAAATTTCAGTTTGTAAATATAGGAAATTTGGAATTAAAATTAACTCTGTTATTTGCCATTTTCCCAAAATTTTTATCTTTAAACATTGGAATTTTCGAAATGTAGGGAACACTAAAATACCCCTAAAATCGTTATTCTATCAACAAAACATTTGGTATGATAAAGAAATTTTTGGGTATAGAAGAAATAAGCAATGCGAAATTCTTAAATTTTCTATTAGAATTCTCCGCACTGATTATGCTCTATCTGTGTTCACTGCACCATACCGCATTTTGCAACCCAACACCATGGGCAGCCGTCATCTTTATATATTGTATTGGTTTTTACCTCGCCACTCTCTTTTTTGATTCAGCTAAAACACCCATTCTCACGGGATTATCGTTTGGTTTGTTATGTACCACATTTACTTATTTGTTTATTTTCATAGCAACCGGTGAGTTCTTAGGAATATTTATTTTCATCGGATTTCCCTTGTTTTTGTTAGTGGTCCACATACTATCAAGAGCAATTGTTAAAAGTTTCAGAAAAACAGCGAGAATCACAAAATGCAGTTTCTTTATCCCTATTATTTTAGGATTGGTCACCGTATGTATAGCAGGACAAGCATTCAAGAAATCCGCAGCAATAATAGAACAAACGCCAAGAGAGCAATATGAAAACTTACCTAAGGATTTCATGACAGAACATATTGTAGGAATGCATTTTAAATACTACACAAAAACGTGCGTTTACGACGGTTGGCGACCGCCCGTTCACGAGCCGTTATTAGTTATGGGCTTATGGATGAACAACATGAAAGACCCGTTACAAGTATCCTCGCTACGGGAAAGAGTCGAACTGTACATAAAACTCTACCCCGACAAACCTTATAAAATGAAATGCTATTGCAACACAGAGGGCTGGCCTACATACAATTACGATGATTTATGGAAGGATTTGCCTGTAAATGATAAATAAAAATCTCTCCCACACGTGAAATACGATTATTTTTCGTATAATTGCAAAACAGAATTTACAAACAACTTAAAATTATAGAATTATGGCTCACAAAATTTCAGAAGATTGTATAGCATGTGGTGCTTGCCAAGGCGAATGCCCAGTAGGTGCTATTGAAGAAGGCGACATTTTCAAAGTAAACCCAGACACTTGTACTGACTGCGGTACTTGCGAAGACGTTTGCCCAACAGGTGCTATCAAACCAGAAGAATAAAAAATCTTCACACGAAAAAGAAAAGCCGGCTGGAATGTCGGCTTTTTTCTTTTAGCCCGTAAACAGTTTCTGATAAATTCCTACCTTTGTTCTTAAATAATACAAGCGATGAACAATATATTTCCAAACCCTGAAGCAAAACTGACGGAACTTCAAAATGAATACGAATCATTAGTATCGAAACGCAATATTCCTTCGCTAGATTACAACGGCATCTACCAACGGTTCAAGAATCCTGTCCTCACCGACAAGCATATTCCGCTCAACTGGCGTTTCGACTTAAACCTGAAGCGAAATCCCCTACTTTTGCAACGCATCGGCATCAATGCGGTTTTCAACGCTGGTGCAATGAAATTCAACGGGAAATATATTTTGTGCGCACGCGTGGAAGGCTGGGACAGAAAATCATTTTTCGCGATAGCCGAAAGTCCCAATGGAATTGACAATTTTCGTTTTTGGGACACTCCTATCCAACTTCCTGAAACAGAAAATCCCGACATAAATGTGTATGATATGCGCCTGACCAAACACGACGATGGCTACATCTACGGTATTTTCTGTACGGAACGGAAAGATCCCGATGCTCCAGCCGGCGACACCAGCAGTGCCATAGCGAATGCGGGCGTTGTTCGTACCAAAGATTTGAAGAATTGGGAACGGCTGCCCGATTTGATTTCGAATAGCGGCCAACAACGAAATGTTGTGATGTTTCCCCACTTTGTAAATGGGAAATATGCCCTCTACACCCGTCCACAAGACGGTTTTATAGAAGTAGGTTCGGGTGGCGGCATCGGATTCGGCTATATTTCCGATATGAAAAACCCTGTTATCGAAAACGAACACATATTCAGCAACAAGGAATACCACACCATATACGAACTCAAAAACGGCATGGGCCCGGCACCTATAAAAACAACAAAAGGTTGGCTCAATTTGGCTCATGGTGTCCGTAATACAGCAGCGGGACTTCGCTACGTATTATATATGTTTCTAACCGATTTGGAACAACCTGACAAAATTATTGCACAACCAGGCGGATATTTCTTGGCTCCGCAAGGCGACGAACGGATTGGCGATGTTTCAAACGTAGTGTTCTCAAACGGCTGGATTGCCGATGAAGATGGCACGGTATTTATTTATTACGCTTCGTCTGACACCAGAATGCACGTTGCCGTAAGCACAATCGACCGTCTGCTTGATTACTGCCAAAATACGCCTGCCGATGGACTTAGAACAGGTAAATCCGTGGAAAATATCGTTAATTTGATTAACATCAATAAATAACCCAAACTAAAGAGGAGCAATTTAAACACGGCTCCTCTTTTGCTTCTTTCGCCCCACTTCTTTTTTCGTATGTTTGTGTCGTCAATAAGCCGACACAATGAAACAGATATTCTATACAATTATCTTAGTATTAATGAGTTTTGACACATTTTGTCAAACAGACCTACACATTTACGACGACAGCGAAATCGACATACCCGAAACAATTAGAAAACTAACCATTGAAAAGAATGCCTCGCTGCACCTTACATCAACCCTCACAATCAGCGATAGCCTTATTGTTTACGGGACATTGTACAACGATGGCATAATCACCGTGCAAAATTGTATGGTTGACGGAGGTTGTATTCGTTCAGGAAAACCAAATAAACTCACCGTGAATGAAAATCTGACGTTCAAACAAGCAACAACCACATCAAACGACACCATACAAAGCCATATAGTTTCATTTTCCGCACAAAACACGTATGTCGAAGGTCATACAAATATGGAATCCGGTTATTTGGAAACCCAAAACCTCATCATAAACGACACACTTGAATTCACAGGAAAATTAGGGGTAAAAACAGTCTATGAAAATCTAATCGTAAACCACGTTCTTCTTTGCACGCAAAACGAAAGCATAAAAATCTATGGAAATGTAATCAATAATAGTACGATTGTAAATGAAAATCTAAACCTTGAACTATACGGGAACAATAAAGAAATACATGGAAAGTTCTCATTTTATCGCATTGATTTAGAAAACGATACGACATTCTATACAAATTTTGATTCCATAGCTATCAAAGAAACTTTTTCAGGGAAAGGTGTGCTACAACAAGCGCCCAATGCGTACTTAAAAATCAATGCACAAACCACAACGCGCTCGCCAAAAATAATCGCAGATGCCGTTGGAAACACTCTTGAATATAGCCGTGGCGGCACACAATACCTCACCACAAACAAATGTTACAATTTGATTCTCACCAAAAACAACGCTACATTGTGTCTCAACGAAGACTGTAACATTCTCAACCAACTTACTTTACACAACAAATCGTTTCTTGACTGCAATCAACAAGAACTAACTTTTTCCAATGCGACCAACGAGTGTATTCGCACGGATAACAATAAAAACGCCAAAGGAATCATACTTTCAGCAGGAACAATCCAATTTGATAATTTCCACCAGACAAATGAAATACACGTTCCGCTTTATTTCGATGTAAACACGTATGCAGGTTTTAGCATAACGAATTTAGATTCGCAGCATGCCACGTTCACGTTGGACAGTCTTTTCAACATTGTCACCCACCACGGTGATTCCTCAAGCGACACGGTTCACTACGAATTTGTGAATGCCACGTGGCACTTTACATCCGACATAACAAAGGCAATACTTCAATTGGAATGGGAACCCCAGAATGAATTGGAACTATTTGATAGTGAGTTCTGTTCCGTCTATCATTCCAAAAACAAACGATGGATTTCAGTAGAACCACCTACCACAAAAGCAATTCAAAACGCAACGGGAGAAACTGCTCTAAATGGCTACTTCACAGTAGGAAACACACAGATTATATTACCAATCGAATTAGAATATTTCACGATTTCGTTTCACGAAAACAGACCCTCGTTACAATGGAAACAGCTACACAACAATCTGCCTTACACCATCGAAAAATCATACAACGGCACTGATTTTTTCCCGATAGCCACAATCCAACCAAACACAAACGGCCTATATTCACACACCGACATTACTGAAAACCATTCACTTACACTATATTATCGTCTTCGCCAAACCACACTCGAAAACGAAACATTGTATTCTAACATCATCTATTCATTCGTACCTCAAACAAAGCCGCTATCTTTCGATAGAAATAGTAAAGTACTAATTTACAACGACTTAAACAAACATAGTATTGAAATTTACGATAGTGATGGAACGAAAATGTTGCAATCCACAAAAAATGCAGTCCCAATAGCAACACTTCCCCACGGGACATACATAATAGTTGTAAAAACCGAGGATAAAACATTTCAACAAAAAATGATTTGGTAACCGCATGAATTAGTTTAATTACTATATTTGGGCTTGAAAAAAAATAATTATGAAGAACATATTCTTAACAAGTCTATTTGTAGGCATTTTCTTTATTTGTCAAGCTCAGGACACAACAAAAACGGTTAAAACAACAGGCCACGTGTCTATCAACAATAAAACGGTAAACTACGAGGCAACAACGGGATTTCTTCCGTTAAAAGACAAAAATCAAAAAACAATAGCAAATATTTTCTACGTTTCCTACATCAAAAACGATGTTTCCGACGTCCGCAATCGCCCTATTACATTTGTATTCAACGGTGGTCCAGGCTCCGCTTCGGCTTGGTTGCACATGGGAGCAATCGGTCCAAAGAAAATAATTACTTCGGAATACGGAAAAGTTGAAATGCCACCAAAAACTCTCAGTTTGATAAACAACGACCAATGTTGGCTTGACATTACCGATTTAGTGTTCATCGACCCTGTTGGATGCGGATTCAGCAAACCAATCGACAGCGATAAAGCCGAGCAATTCTACGGCTACGAAAACGACATAAAAACCATTGGCGACTTCATAAACCAATGGACTGGTCAAAACAAACGGTGGGGTTCGCCAAAATTTCTTGCTGGCGAAAGCTATGGAACCACGCGTGCCTGCGGTGTTGCCGACTATATGACCGACACCTATAATATGTATTTCAATGGTATCACTCTCCTATCATGCGCTTTGGATTTTGAAACATTGAGAGAATACGACACAAATCTTTTATTGCCATACATCTGCAATTTACCTGTGTACGCCGAATTGGCTATCTACCACGAAGTTATCACTCCTGAGAAAACTGCCGATGAATTTGTGGAGGATGTGGAAGAATTTGCAATGAATGAATATGCAGTTGCGTTACTCAAAGGCGATTTGCTCAGCATCAACGAAAAATATGCATTGGCAAAGAAAATGGAATCGTTGATTGGTATCAATGCCGATATTATTTTCGACAACGACCTACGAATTCCAAGTTGGAAATTCCGTAAGTTATTGTTAGACAAGCAAAATCTCATAATCGGACGTTACGACGGACGACTCACAATGCCCGATCCTAAAAACGACCGTGATTATGCATCGGAAGACCCAAGCGCAACGGAACTTTCAGGTGCAATTAGCGCAACTTTCAACGATTATGTCCGCAACGAATTGAATTTTCCTATCGACGACCGTTTCTATTTGATTGGAAATGTTCGTCCTTGGAAATACACCGATGGCAAATATTTGAACGTAACGCCAGAACTCCGTTACACTATGTTTGTAAATCCAAATATGGAAATTTTGATAGCAAATGGTCGCTACGACTTGGCAACAAGTTACTTTGGAACCACTTACGCCATCAATCACATGAACTTGCCTCCTATTCTACGTAATCGTATCACATTCACATACTACAACGGAGGACACATGATGTATTTAGTTCCTTCAGAATTGAAAAAACTGAAAGACGATGTTTCAAAAATGTATAACCGAAGCTTAGGTATGTAGCCCAAGCGTAAAACTTTCAAAATGAGAATAACAACTGATTATTTGGTCATTGGTTCTGGTTTGGCAGGACTTAGTTTTGCTCTAAAAGTGGCAGATACAGGCTCTGTTACAATTATTTCAAAAACAAAACTCGACGAGACAAACACTTCGTACGCCCAAGGCGGCATTGCTGCCGTGTTGGAAACATCTTCATCCGACAGTTTTCAAAAACATATTGAAGACACCCTCATTGCCGGTGCCGGCATTTGTGACAAAGCCGCAGTGGAAAAAGTCATACAATATGCGCCCAATGCCATCAAAGACCTTGTGTCTTGGGGCACACAATTCGACAAAGACGATGAAAATAATCAGTCGTTCGACCTACACCGTGAAGGAGGCCACAGCAAGCATAGGATCCTTCATCATAAGGATAATACTGGATTTGAAGTTCAACGTGCTCTTTGTGAGAAAGTTCGTACGCATAAAAATATCACCATCTATGAAAACTTTTTTGCCGTTGATTTAATCACCCAACATCATCTTGGCAATTTAGTTAAACGCCATCAATCCGATATAAAATGTTATGGCGTATATGCTCTAAACCTTGAAAATCATGAAGTTGTAACTATTTTAGCAAAGGCCACCATGCTTGCTACTGGAGGCTCTGGACAGTTGTTTTCCACAACGACCAACCCAGTGGTGGCAACAGGCGATGGTTTTGCTATGGTGTACAGAGCAAAAGGTATTGTCGATAACATGGAATTTGTGCAATTCCACCCTACCGCCCTGTATAATCCGAGCGAATCGCCAAACTTCCTGATTACTGAAGCTATGCGAGGTTTTGGTGCAATTCTTCGCGATAAAAAAGGTGTTGCATTCATGACGAAATACGATGAACGCGGAAACCTTGCTCCACGCGACATTGTAGCCCGCGCAATCGACAACGAAATGAAAAAAAGTGGCGACGACCACGTGTACCTCGACTGCCGTCACTTAGACGCAGAGGCTCTGAAAGAACATTTTCCACACATCTACGAAAAATGTCTTAGCATTGGTATCGACATCACAAAAGATATGATACCCGTAACTCCAGCGGCACACTATTTCTGTGGCGGCGTAAAAGTTGACTTGGACGGACGAACATCAATTAAATATTTATACGCTGCAGGCGAAACAACGTGCACTGGTCTTCATGGCGGTAACCGATTGGCATCCAATAGTTTACTTGAAGCAATCGCGTACGCTGACTTTGCAGCGAAAGTTGCTCAAAAAGAGAGAAACGAAAATGACTGGCAAATCTCCATCCCCGATTGGGACGATGAAGGAACATCACACCCAGAAGAAATGATTCTCATTACACAAAGTTTAAAGGAAGTGAAACAAATCCTTAGCAACTATGTGGGAATTGTACGGAGCGAAGTCCGTCTTAAACGTGCATATAATCGTTTGTGGACAATCTATTCGGAAACGGAGGAATTATACCAACAAACTAAACTTTCACGAAATCTTTGCGAACTACGAAACGTGATTCAGGTTGGATATTTAGTAATAAAAGCGGCAAGAGCCCGTAAAGAAAGCGTCGGCGCACATTTTATGGCTGACCATCCAAACACGAAAAAGAAATAACTTTTTTGCTTTTTATTACTCAATAAAATATTTTACTGATTTTATAAGCTTTGTACGGGAGCCTCGTCCAAGGTAACGTTCAACTAAAACAAACGGCTTTTCCGCCTTTTTGTCAATAACGACCACGCCCCACATTTCGCTCTCGTTTTCAAGCGCATCGCAATAAATTGTGCCATCTCTTCGTGTCGCACAGTCATATACGTTGATTATCTCCGTATTTCCTGTATTCATATCACGCACTTGTATATATTGCCGATTCAAATGATTTGCATACGCCGCATCATTTCGTTCCGTGTCTATATTGAGCATCAATTCATACGTTGTATTCGACACAATTGAGGTGTCAGCACCGCCAACGGTCACTATTTCATTGGAATGAGAAACATATTTTTGGGAATAACATGCCACAGAAACAAACGATAGCAAAATAAACATCAACCTTTTCATACTTTATATTTTTTGATTACACAATTCTCATTTTCCTTTAGAAACTTTCGACGCCAACTGTCCGCAAGCAGCCGCAATGTCACGACCTTTGGAATACCGCACGTTCACCACTAAATTCAATCCTTTCAAGAAATTTACAAACGCATCCAATGTTTGTTTGTCCGATTTCTTATACGAAGCCTTTGGATGAGGATTAAACTCTATCACATTGATTTTCACTGGAAAACGTTTCGTAAATTCCGCCAAATCACGGGCATGTTGAATCGAATCATTCACACCATTCAGCAACATATACTCAATCGTAATACGCGAACCTGTTTTTTCGTGGAAATAAGCCAACGCATCGCTTAACTTCGCCAACGGATTGGTTTTATTCACCGGCATTATCTGTGAACGGAGCATATCTTTCGGAGCGTGAAGCGACACTGCCAAATTGCACGGAAAACCATCGTCGGCAAGTTTCTTTATCTGTGAAACGATTCCCGATGTGGAAAGTGTGATTCTCGACGGAGCCAAGCCAACTCCCTTCGTATCGGTCAACCGAGCAATCGATTCCATTACAGCCGAATAATTCATAAGCGGCTCACCCATGCCCATATACACGATATTGGAAATGCCGTTTCCACCATTTTCACGGGCAAATTTATCGAGAATAAAAAACTGGTCGGTAATTTCGCCACAGCTCAAGTTCCTAATAAAACCCATTGTGGCGGTGGCACAAAACGTACAGTGCATACCGCAGCCAACCTGTGTGGAAATGCACGCCGTCATTCTATCTTTTGCTGGAATCAGCACACCTTCAACCACAGCACCGTCGTGAAGGGAAAAAGCAACCTTACACGAGCCATCCGCACTTTTTTGCGGTTTGGCAACCTTCACCGTCTGGAAGAAAAACCGTTCCGCAAGTTGGTCACGCAACTGTTGGGAAACATTCGACATTTCATCGAACGAGCGAACCCGTTTTTGCCATAGCCATTGATACACCTGCGACGCACGAAATTTCTTTTCGCCTAATTCCACAAGCGAATCACATAGTTCATCGAATGACAACGATAGAATATCCTGTTTCTGCATAATTCCCAGTTTTATCCGACAAAAATAAAAAAAGGCATCGTTTTCACAAACAATGCCCTTTTGAAACTTATTAAATGAGTTAATTAAAATCCAGTTTTTGGAGTACTCATTTCCTCAATCAAAACACCTACACAACCTTGGTTGATTGATTTAGATATCAAACCAGTAGTGTTTGCAGAAGCCTTAGTACTTTGATCTTCAGGTATTTCAATCGAAATCTTGATCGTACGAGTTTGAACTACTGTGAACTCAAAATCTTTCACATAGTTGAAATCCTTGTTGTCATACAACAATTCTTCAGTATCGTAGTCAATTAGTCTCAAATGAACTGTGCTACCCAAATTAGCTTCGTCAGCACATACTGAAATTCTGTAGTCCTTACCTTGGTAGATTGTGATTCTGAACTCAGAAGTCTGTCCTTTACGCATAATAGCGCTTCGGGAGTCATTCGACATTATATAGCCCTTCGAGGCATAAGACTGACATTTGTTCTTGTGGAAATTGAGACAATTGTTCTGCGCGAATACATTAGAACCAATTAGTCCTAACACCGCTACCATAATAATGCTTACTAATCTTTTCATTTCTATTCAATTTTTAGTGGTTCAAATGTAGTTATTTTTTTAATTCGTTTATACGTTCAGCCCTATTTATATTAACACTTTTATAACAAATCCTTATTTCACGACCATATCATTTACGAAAACTTTATTCAATTCCTTGTTGATTCGCTCCACAATCACCGATTTGTTCATAATCAATTCGTTTTTTATAGCCGCCGAACGTATTGTCACATACAATATTTTATTTGTAAGGACGATTGACTGGGCGGACTCTGCGAACAGCGGTCCTACTATCTCCTTCCATTTCTGCTTGACAGCCATTTCATCCAACCGTTGGAACACGGTGGGATTGATTCGGATTATATTTTTATCGAACCCCTGCGGTTTCGGATTCCGCATAGAGCGCTCCATACTACCCATTGCAGACGAAAGCGACCGAATTTTTCTAAATTGTTCTTCCATAGCTACTCATTTTTAATTTTCCGTAACGCAACTATCCTTTGATAGAGCGTTGGATGAGAGTAGTAGCAAATAACGTACCAACGATGTGGGGTTAAGTTGGAAAGGCTTGATTTTGAGAGTTTTTTCAATGCTGATTCCAGTTCTTTTGGTGAATAATTCACTCCCGAATAATTGTCCGCCTGATATTCATTCCGACGAGAAAATGCATTAACCGCAAGCCCTATTCCGAACGAAATCGGCGTAAACAATATGCTGAACACATAAAACGACGCATACGTTTTTTCCGGTAAATAGTCGATTCCAAGAACCTCGGTAAAACTCGGCACAGACATAAACAAACCGAACAAATACAGAATCAATCCCATTTGCAACACTGATGCGCCTAACATCATAGTCGTGTGTTTTTTCTTATAATGTCCGATTTCGTGGGCAAGCACAGCCACAATTTCCTCGGTGGTAAGTTTTTCTATCAGCGTGTCGTACAAGACAATTCGTTTTTTTGAACCCAAACCGCTAAAATACGCATTCGCCTTAGTTGAACGTTTTGAGCCATCTATTACATATATATTAGCAAGTTCAAATCCGACTTTTTGGCAAAACGCACAAATCGCCTGTTTCAGTTCGCCGTCTTCCAACGGTGTTTGTTTGTTAAACAACGGAACTATCAATGTGGAATAAAACATGTTCACAAACACAAGGAACAATGACACCGCTATCCATGCAATAATCCAAAAGTTGTCGCCAAACACGCTTATGAGCCACATCAAACCTGCCAACAAACCACCACCAATCACAGCTGTGAGAATCCACGATTTCAGTTTATCGAAAATGAATATCTTAGGTGTCATTTTATTAAAACCGAATTCCTCCTCTATCACAAAAATATTACACCACTCAAACGGCAATGTAAGCAAGTCGGACGCCCAAAAGAGAACACCAAAAAACAACAAGCCCGAAACTATTGGATTGAACCCGAAACCAGTTATCCAACTGTCCAACAGCCCAAAACTTCCTGTGAACAACAATACCATTATAAACAAGAAACCTATTGAACTAACCCAGAAATTTATTTTTGATTTAGCATGTTCGTACCGTTGCTGTTTGGTATAATCCTCAACATTATATATATCAGCGACTTCCATCGGAACTTCAGCTCCTCGCATCCGACCATTCAGAGCGTCGAGGATTCGTTCCAAAACATAGTCAATCACCAAAATGGCTACAATACCCCAAAACAAAACAACTGTTGCATTCATAGTTAGAATTTTATTAGTCATGCAAAAATAACTAATAGTTTTTAGATTATGAAGGAATTCATAACTATCTTCCAAATTCAGATAGAAACAAAAAAAATAGCGGAATGAGTTGTGGACTCGCCCCGCCATTCATTTAAATAATAATAAAGCGTAACAGTATTACAAAAATACTCTTTTATTTAATTCCTGCAATAAAAAACAAGAAAAAATCACGCCGACTTATTAACAATTTCTTGGCCTATTGGTCAAAATGAGACCTGAAAGAGACAAGAAAATTGTCTAATGGTCAAAATGAGACCTGGATTTTTGTTTGTTGTAAAAATATTGGTCAATAAATTTCATACGATTGCGTTTTGATAAGCCATTATGGACGC
>JAFZOY010000061.1 GCA_017552705.1 Bacteroidales bacterium | reverse complement strand
CAAAGTACAACTTTGTCTTTGAAATGTTCCTTATAATGCCTCAATTCGTTTTCAATATCAGCGAGTTGCGTATAAAACTCGTCTTTCTTGGCATTTTTGGCTTGATTGAGATTTTTGTTTGCCATAATGATTGATAGTTTGCGCATTTACTATCAATCATTATCGAAAACAAGAAAGGTGTAAGCCTTTCCATCATATTCACGAGGAGCGTCGCTTGAACCCCGCTGCACAGTTAGAATTGCTCACACCTTATCAGTGCGAGCATCAACTAAATACTGTGCAACGGAAAAACGCTCCCGTGAAATTATCCGACAATTCTAAATCATCAGTTTGCGACGCTTTTGATTTGAATATGAATAATAGCTAATGCTTATATGTTAAACTTTATTTTTTCTAATTCATATTTTTTGTTTTTGAATTTCTGATACAAATATAGAAAATAAGATTGATTGAATGAAAAGAAGTAGATTTTTATACTACCTATTTGCAGTTTTCAAATATACGAAAACTTTATTTCAATAACCAATCCACAGCCGAAACAATGTTTATAGTTTTCCCTTCGCTTTCTACAGTGCGGGATTGAGATAATGATATCAGTGTTAGGTTGTTACAGCGCAAAGCATCAGCACTTTTCACTAACGATGTGATTTCGCGGTTGTATGCTTTTATGTTTTCAATATCGTAGGCAACTTGTATTAGTTCCACTGGTTTGTTTTGATTACATATAACAAAATCAACCTCTTTTGCCCTTGAAGACGGTTTGTAGTAATAAATATCAAAAAATGATTGTGAACAACGACGGAGCAATTCTATGTAAATTACATTTTCCAATCTCCAACCAGCATTTTCGCCTGCCATAGAGTAATTTCTATTATTTTCAAGTCCAGTATCAACAATGTAAGCTTTTTCACCTATCAGCCGTTCTTTACTTTTGAATGAGAATTTTGGTAATAATTGCACTAAAAATGCCTGTTGCAAGTAGCCAACATATTTTCTGATTGTTTTGTCCGATGTGCCTAATATGTCCGACAATTCATCGTAATTAACTATTTGACATGTATTGCTTATAAGATGATAGGCAATTTTCTTTAATACCTCAATATTGCGTATGTGGAATCGTTGTTGTATGTCTTTCTGTAATACAGCATCTAACAGACTTTGGACATAGGTTCGCTTATTTTGTATGTTTTGGATTTCGGGGAAACCGCCTTCATTCAAATAATCCGCCAATGCACGTTTTCGTTCCGATTCCGCCTTTGTTGTTGGAGATTTTTTATCGATTTGTTTTATCTCGCAGTATTCAGAAAACGAAAATGGATAAAGACGTATCTCATTGTAGCGTCCTGTAAGATGTGTGGCAAGTTCACTGCTTAATAATTTTGCGTTGCTTCCTGTTACAAATATATGTAGCCCTGTACGAAGAAGTCTGTTTACAAACAAATGCCAACCTTCAACATTCTGGATTTCATCAAGAAACAGATACAAAAAATCGGTTCCATACGTTTGATAAAGGCAAGAGAGAAGCACGTTCAAGTCTTCGGTTTGCATACCTGCAAAACGGTCATCGTCAAAATTCACGTATGCATATTGCACCCCATTCTCTTTCAGTACCTTATGACATAGTGTTGACTTGCCGCTACGACGCACACCAATAACAACTTGTGCCAAAGAACTATTGAACTCAAACAACTGTTCCTCTTTTCTGGTAACCCATTGTAGAGGTTGATAGTCGTCAATCTCCTCCTTTTGTTCGGCAAGCACTTGTAACACAGTCTTTTCGTTTATCATACCTTCGCATTATTTGTAATGCAAATATACACAAACTCCGATAAAATGCAAATTTTTAACTATTAAATTCCGATAAAATGCAAATTTTTCACAATTAAACTCCGATAAAATGCAAAAATAATGGAGCTATAATCCGATAAAATGCAATTTGACTATTGCATTGGTTCTCCATTCTCTCTCGTAATATGTATATTTTCCCACGTAGCCATTTTATTCAGTAAAATGTTAAATGAAAGAACTGCGGTAAAAATCCCCTCGTTTTTTTCTCAAATCAGTATTTTTATTATTTTTGTTGTGGTATAAATTTGTCTTTTTCAAAGACACTATTATTGATAAAGGTACTTGTATGAATAATCAAGAAAAAATAGAAAAACTGCTCGAAAAGCGCGACGAGGCTCTTGCCGGTGGCGGTCAGAAGGCAGTTGACGCACAACATAGCAAAGGGAAATACACAGCTCGCGAACGTATAGAAATGTTGCTTGACGAAGGCAGTTTCGAGGAAGTTGATATGTTTGTAACCCACCGTTGCACCGACTTCGGCATGGAGAAAAAAGTGTTTTACGGCGATGGCGTTGCCGTGGGAAGCGGCACAATCGACGGACGGTTGGTATTCATCTATGCACAAGATTTCACGGTGATTGCAGGAACGCTTTCGGAAACCATGTCGCAGAAAATCTGCAAAGTGATGGACATGGCAATGAAATTAGGCGCGCCTATCATCGGTATAAACGACTCTGGCGGAGCCCGCATACAAGAAGGTGCATGTGCCTTGGCAGGATTCGGTGAAATTTTTGAAAGAAATATCCTTGCTTCGGGTGTAATTCCGCAAATATCATTGATTTACGGATTGTGTGCCGGCGGAGCGGTTTACTCTCCCGCCCTCACCGATTTTATTCTAATGACGGAACAAAACAGTTGTATGTACATCACAGGCCCAAAGGTGGTGAAAACCGTTACGGGCGAAGATGTTACAGACCAACAATTAGGCGGTGCATTGGTTCACTCCACGAAATCGGGCGTATGCCATTTCACGGCGGCAACCGAGGAAGAAGGCATGCAAATCGTGAGAAAACTGATTTCGTATATTCCGCAAAACAACATGGAAGATGCACCAGTTGTTGAGACCAAAGATCCATACAACCGTGTTGACGACATTCTTGACACCATAGTTCCTGATGATCCGAATGTGCCATACAACATGAAAGACATCATAAATGTATTGGTCGACGACAAAGAATTTTTCGAGATACAGAAGGATTTTGCTAAAAATATTATCTGTGGTTTTGCCCGATTCAACGGAAAATCAACGGGAATCATAGCAAACCAACCGAACTGCATGGCTGGTGTGCTCGACTGCAACGCATCACGCAAGGCGGCTCGTTTCATTCGTTTCTGCGACGCATTCAATATTCAAATCCTCACATTGGTTGACGTGCCAGGATTCCTCTGCGGAACCGGACAAGAATATGCAGGAATCATTGACCACGGGGCAAAATTGATGTTTGCCTACGGCGAAGCGACTGTACCGAAAGTTACAATCACTATCAGAAAATCCTACGGAGGTTCGCATATCGTAATGAGTTGCAAACAGTTGCGTGGCGACATGAACTACGCATGGCCGAATGCTGAAATCGCCGTAATGGGTGCGGCCGGCGCTATCGGAATCCTGCAAGGAAAAGCAATGAAAGCCATAGAGGACGATGAAGAACGCAAGAAATTCAAAGACGAAAAAATCGCCGAATACGAAGCTAAATTCGCAAGCCCGTATCAAGCGGCAGAACGTGGTTATATCGACGATGTGATTCTTCCTCACGACACCCGTTTCAGAATTATTCGCGCGTTTGAAATGCTCAAAACCAAACGGTTGACCAACCCGATGAAAAAACATTCAAACATTCCTCTCTAAACACAAAATTATGAAACAGAATGTTCAGAACATATCAATCCGTTCAATCAATGGCAATCCAACCGACGAGGAATTGACAGCAATACTCATGGCAATAAATTTATACTACAACGGTGGATGCGAAGATAGAAAGTTGACATTCAAAAACCAATCTTCGTCAAATTGGAACGCAAAAATTCTTGGTATGAACCAACTCACAAAATAACTATGAAAGCATTTAAATTCAATATAGAAGGAAAAAGCTACGACGTAGCCATAGAAAATGCGAAAAACGGCGTGGTTGACATACAGGTAAACGGGAAAAACTTTACGGTTGAAATCGAAAAGGAGAAACCGAAAGTGACTCCACCCGCCCCTGCTCCCCGTCCGCAATTGATAGAGCCCAAAGCTCCGTCTGCCGGAAAACCGACCATACCATCAGGTGACCAGCCCCATACGATAATGAAAATCTATGTCACAAGCGGACAAGAAGTGAAAAAAGGCGACAAACTTTTCACCATGGAATCCGATGGAAAAGAATGCGACATAACCGCCGACAAAGATGGTATTGT
This sequence comes from Bacteroidales bacterium, assembly GCA_017552705.1. Lineage (GTDB taxonomy): Bacteria > Bacteroidota > Bacteroidia > Bacteroidales > UBA1715 > UBA1715. The sequence goes on along the minus strand of JAFZOY010000061.1, from coordinate 9,877 downwards.
AGAGAAAATAAACGTCGCCGTTGGAAAACACCTTCCTTCGGAAGGCACGTCGATAGAAATGAAGGCAAGCGGAAAAACATCGAGCAGCCACAACTTCTCGACTGAAAATGCAACGCCTGCCCCACTTCCTGGCACAATCGTCCAGATAATGAAACCAGAAGGTAGCCCCGTACAGGCAGGCGAACTCGTGCTTACAATGGACTCGATGAAGATGGTGAACAACGTGGTGGCCGACAAATCGGGAACAATCACCCACATACTTGTGGCAGAAAGACAAGCAGTTTTAGAAGGCGACCCATTATTTATTATTGAGTAAATTATGAATTTTCGCAAAAATTCGTATATTTGCACAATATGAAAACTTTGTATAGCATAGTATCGAAAACACTTGTGGCAATATGTGCAATATCGGGTTTATACGCATGTACGCCCGACGAGAACGAAAAACTTATTGTCACCCGTCAAGATTCAACTTCGTACGGACTTGGTGTAGCCTTTGCACAAAAAATTCCACAGAATCTAAAAGACAACAACATCGAATCTGTTGATTTTGAATACTTTCTACAAGGAATTGTTGATTATTTCGACAAAAACACAACAGTGAAACTGACCGATGACGAAGTGAACAAAATTGTAGGTGCCATCCTCGGAAAACAGGTTGCCGAAAAACAAGAACAATTCGTGAAAGCAAACGAAGTCAACATTGAAAAAGGCGAAACTTTCCTTGACAAAAACAAGACAAACAAAGATGTGGTGGTTTTGAAGGACGGTCTTCAATACAAAATCATCGACATGGGATGGGGAAAAATGTCGCCGAAAACAACCGACTACATTCTCATCACGTTCAAAGTGTACAACACGAAGTACGAGTTGATTTACGACAGCAGAAAAAAATCAGAGCTGACAAAAATCTATTTAGGCTCTGCTATTCCAGCACTACAAGAGGTTTTACCAAAAATCAAATCAGGCGGAAGCGTGAGAATCTTCACATCGCACGAACATGCGTATGGTTCAACGGTTTACGAACAAGATTTGGTGAAACCATACGAGACATTGATTTTCGATGTCACCCTAAACAAAATCATTCTGAACGCAGAACGCTTGGCGGAATGGAACAAATTGGTTGAGCAAGAACAACATAATAATAATTAACAAATATTTTACGAAATGAAATCATGTATTAAAGTGGTCGGAATTGTATGCCTTTCGACAAGTTTATTCTCATGCGGCAACAAAGACAATGTGAAACTCGAAACGCTCGAAGACAGCGCAAATTTCTGCTTAGGATTCCAAACAGCGGCAATGTGGGCTCAACGAGGAATCGATTCACTCAACAACGATGCGTTTGTGGCTGGATTCAAGGCTTTCAACATTGAAGAACAAAATATGCCTCTTGAACTCGAACAGGAACAATATTCCGATTTGATGCAACGCTACTCCCAAATATTGGAAGAACGCGAACTTGCAAAAATCAGAACTGAATATGCACCGAATATTGAGGCTGGAGAAAAATTCTTGGCTGAAAATAAAGAAAAATCTGGCGTAATTACCACCGCAAGTGGTTTGCAATACGAAATCTTGAGCGAAGGCAAAGGCGTGAAACCAAGTCTTTACGACACTGTAAGTGTTTCATACAAAGGGACTTTCATCGACGGAACAGTATTCGACAGCACGGTAAATGGTGAGCCAATAAAATTACCATTGATTCCAGGCGCACTTATCCAAGGCTGGATTGAAGCTCTTCCATTGTTCGCCGAAGGTACAAAAGCAAAATTGTATATCCCCTACGATTTGGCGTACGGAGAATATGGAAACCAAGGTGTTCAACCATTTTCAACGCTTATTTTCGAAATTGAGTTGAAAAAGGTCATCAAAGGAAAAGCTCCTGAAGCAAACGATATGATGTCGAAATTCCAAAAGTAGATAAAACTAACCCAAAACGTTCGTATGCAGATGCTTACGGACGTTTTATTTTTTTACAGATATGAAAGGCATAATACTCGCCGGCGGTTCGGGAACACGATTATATCCGATTACCAAAAGCATTTCAAAACAGTTGATTCCTATCTACAACAAACCGATGGTTTACTATCCATTGTCGGTTTTGATGCTTGCCAACATTCGTGACATCCTTATCATCACAACGCCCGAGGACCAAGCCATGTTTATGCGGCTATTGGGCGACGGCAGCCAATGGGGAATCAAACTGCAATATGCCATACAACCCTCTCCCGACGGATTGGCACAAGCATTTATCATCGGTGAGAAATTCATTGGTTCCGATTCCTGCTGCCTTGTACTTGGCGACAATATTTTCTTCGGCCACGATTTTGGAAACTTGCTTTCCCAATGCGCCGAAAAGCAATCAGGAGCAACAGTGTTCGGTTATTATGTAAACGACCCTGAACGCTACGGTGTGGTGGAATTCGACCAAAACAAAAAAGCGATTTCGTTGGAGGAAAAACCAACCAACCCGAAATCGAATTACGCAGTAACAGGTCTTTACTTTTACGACAACACGGTGGTTGAAAAAGCGAAAAAACTGAAACCTTCGAAACGTGGAGAGTTGGAAATCACCGACTTAAACAAACTATACCTTGCCGAAGATGCTTTGGAAGTGCAACTACTTGGCCGTGGCATTGCGTGGCTCGACACCGGCACACACGACAGTCTGCTCGAAGCCTCCAACTACGTTGCCGCCATCGAAAAACGCCAAGGGCTTATGGTTGCCTGCTTGGAGGAAATCGCATTTTTCAAGAAATATATTTCAAAAGAACAACTGCTGCAACTTGCAGAACCTTTGAAAAAGAACGAATACGGACAATATCTTATAAAAATTGCAAACCATAAAATTCTGGAAAGATGAACGTTACCAAAACCGAACTCAAAGGGGTTTTTATAATCGAACCCAGAGTTTTTTCCGACCAACGGGGATATTTTTTTGAGAGTTACAACAAACTGTCCCTCGAAAAATATGGAATAGATTACACGTTTGTTCAAGACAACCAGTCGAAATCTTCATTTGGAGTGATTCGGGGCCTGCATTTCCAAAAACCACCCTACGCACAAACAAAATTGCTTCGGGTTATTCAAGGCACAATTATCGATGTGGCTCTCGATATCCGTAAAAATTCACCGACCTACGGCAAGCATATAGAAGTGGAACTCAGCGACGAAAATTTCAAACAACTGCTGATTCCCGCAGGATTCGCACACGGCTTTTCCGTATTGAGCGAAACCGCTGTAGTGCAATATAAATGCACCGAATTTTACCACCCCGAAAGCGAAGGTGGCATTTTGTTCGACGACCCCGACCTCGACATAAACTGGGGTATTCCGTTGGACGAAGCTGTGATTTCCGACAAGGATTTGAGACATCCAAATTTCAGCAATTTCACTACTCCATTTGAATTGTAAACATGACCAACATTCTTGTAACAGGCAGCAACGGACAATTAGGAAACGAAATGCGTGAATTGGCACAAAATTCACCATTTCAATTCACATTTACTGATATTGCCGAACTAAACATTACAAACCGAGAAGAAATTGATGCGCTTTTCCAAGAGAAAAAATTTGACTATGTAATAAATTGTGCGGCCTACACAAACGTGAACAAAGCGGAATCGGAAGAACAAACCGCACAGGAAATCAACGCGAAAGCGCCAGAAAATTTAGCCGTTGTCAGTGCGAAATACAACTGTAGGCTCATCCACGTTTCCACCGACTATGTGTTTGACGGCACAAACCACAAGCCTTATGAGGAATCCGACACGGTTTGTCCGCAATCTGCCTATGGACGGACCAAATTACAAGGGGAACAACTGGCACTCCAAGCAAATCCAAACACTATCATTATCCGCACCGCATGGCTTTATTCTCAATTCGGGAATAATTTTGTAAAAACAATGATGCGATACGGCTCTGAAAAAGAGGAACTTACAGTAGTGTTCGACCAAATCGGAACGCCCACATACGCAGGTGATTTGGCACAAGCGATTTACACCATCATTGAAAAAATTGAGAACAACGAAAAACAATTTGTTCCCGGAATATTTCATTATACCAACGAAGGCGTATGCAGTTGGTACGACTTCACAAAAGAAATTTTGGCGCAGGCTCACATACAATGCAGTGTAAAACCCATAGAATCGAAAGATTTTCCGAGTCCTGCAAAACGCCCGTTTTACAGCGTTCTGAACAAACGAAAAATCAAAGAAACATACAATATAAACATACCATATTGGAAAGATAGTCTTTCTGTTTGTTTACAAAAATTACTGTCGTAATGAAACATATACTCTTCATACTTACGGTTTTTCTCTTTTTTTCCTGTTCAAAAGAAATAAAAGACGGGCCATACGTGTATTTTGCGAACGACAGCGAACTTGCCGACACTATGTCGCAACAAAACTCGCTGACATTTACCGTCACTGCAATCGGAAATTCCTACAAGGTGACGCACACCCAATTGTTTATCAACCAAACGTCGTTCCGCGACTCAATATTTTCGCCGACAGATTCCATCACAATCACATGGGAAATTGATTTCACGGGACGAATCAACACACAGAACATTATGGTACAGGCAACCGACGAACATGAAATGGTTGCCACCCAAACGAAACAAATCTACATAAAATGAAACGATTCATCACGTTCGCTCTCGTACTCGTAAGTATTTGTGGATTAATTTGTTGCAACTCAAAACCAAAACGAGTTGTTACCGCCGACGATATTCGCCGATTCGAAGAACGCAACATCGAAGTAAATAAAGAGATTGTAAAATTAAAACAAGACACGATCAAGCAATTCATTGAGGACCATCAACTTACAATGACAAAAACAGGCAGTGGATTGTGGTACAACCTGAAACCAAGCGGCGACACCACAAGCATCCATTCCGGCGATATGGTCCAGATAGCATACAATGTGCGGTTGTTGAACGGCAAACTCTGCTACTCGTCGGATTCTTCGGGGCTGAAGAAATTCAAAGTCGGACAAGGCGGCGTGGAATCTGGCTTGGAAGAAATGCTTCTGCTGATGCACAAAGGCGACACAGCTGAAATGCTTATTCCACCCCATCTTGCCCACGGACTTATGGGCGACCAGAAAAAAATCCCAACATTGGCTATTCTGCACTATTTTGTTATTGTAAAAGACTGCCAACAAGCCAATCAGTAAAATAAAAGGTTGAAATAAGCCGTAAAAATCATTGACTATTCTACCCCACGTTGAATTAAAGCCAGCGGAACCTCTATTTCATTACATTTTCACGGCACTCACGAAAGGCTTTGACTTTCAATAGATTATATTAGTGTATTTTTAACACTAACTAAAATTTTATTAAAAAATGCTTTTTGTTGTATCTTGTTTTTCATTACCTTTGCTCTACTAATTGATTAAAAACAAAGTTTATTACTTACGAAATAAAACTATAACTATGTTTAACCTAATTCTTTAACATATTTCATGAAATACATCTACTATTCTACTTTTTTGCTTGTGATAGCATTCCTCTCTTCGTGTACAGGAGAGTACGACGAAGACATTGCAAACGTGATTAAAAACAAAGATTCCGAAAAGAGTATCGCAATCACGGGTATAATTACTTCCGAATACAAACAACAAACAATCGTTGTTTCACGGTCGTTGGAATTTAGCGAACTCTACGCATCCACTGGCGTAGATCCTCAAAAATTAAATGACTCCTTTGTAAACAGAAGAGTCAGCGGGGCAAAAGTGTATGTGGAAGTTGCAGGAAAAAAGTATGAGTTTAAGGAAACGTATCATACAAGGAATCTTAATTGGAACGAAACATACGACGAAATCTATTACGAATCCATTGATTCGTTTGCCGGCGTCCCGAATCAAGAGCATAAACTTGTGGTGGAAGTTGAAGGGAAAACCTATACCGCCACGGATGTCATGCCCAAGGTTTCGGAGATTTCATTTAACGAAAAAAGTCCACTATGTCTTTATATTATGGGGATTGATGATACCACGACGGTATATCCAGAATATTTGTTCGGGCAACAGGAAGCGTTTGTCATGGGATTTAAGGTCATTCCTACCCAAGAGGCAATAGAGATATTTGGAGCACAAACGCCTAATTACGACGAACTGATAGCCGATTTCGGACACCCCAGCTATTCCTTCCGACAATTAGCGGCACCGCAATTAATAGGAGAAATAAGCGAAGGCGCTGGATATGCCACAATAAAACCTAATCGCATTGATAACAGCATGTTAACAGACACCATAGCGGTTTCAAAAATATCATGTTCCCCATCGTATGAATATTTCTTGTATTGTTTGTTTCAGGACAAAAAAGGGGGAAACTACGATTATGGAGACATATCGTCAAATTTACCTACCAACATCTCCAACGGCGGTGTAGGATTCTTTTCGGCTTGCGACGTTACAAGGAAAAATCTGAACAAATGGGAACTAACACACTTAGCAGAATCAATAGGAAACATCATCAAACACTAAAATTAGCATGAAGACATTTTACAAATACATATTACTATCAACCTGTGTTTTAACAGGATTCTCAGTTATCGCACAAGATTTTTCTATATCGGGTTATGTAAAAGACAGTGCGAGCAGTGAAGTAATTGTGGGCGCCACAATTTACGAAGCAACAACCAATACGGCAGTCATTTCTAACGAATACGGTTTTTTCAGTATGCGTTTAAAACCTGGCACGTATACCTTGGAATGCAGCAGTTTAGGAGCAAAAACACAAACGCAGAACGTTCAGGTCGCCGACAACATGCGCGTGATATTTCGTCTGCCAAGCCTATCGTACGATATTGACAAAGTTGTGGTACACGCCCAGCAACAAACATCCGATGTTGTGACAAAACAACTTTCCGCAAAGCAAATCGAACTGACACCTTCCACATTCGGCGTACCCGACGTAATAAAGGTGGTACAGACCATGCCTGGAATCAAAGCGATTGGCGACGGCACAACAGGCATGTACGTCCGTGGCGGCAATCGCGACCAGAATATGGTACGTATTGACGAGGCTAACATTTACAATGTGTCGCACATGTACGGATATGTTTCTTCGTTCAATCCCGACATGCTCAATGGAGTAAGTTTCTACAACAGTTATTTCTCGCCTGAATTTGGAGGAAGAATATCGTCGGTGCTTGATGCACAAATGAAGGAGGGCAATCTGAACTCTTTTGGCGGAAGCGCCTTGTTGAGCGTATTGACGGCAAACGCGACCGTGGAAGGACCTATCAAAAAAGATGTATCCTCATTTTTTGTAGCAGGAAGACGAAGCACTTTGGACGTCATAGGAAAATTCGTGGATATTGTCAACGTGCCTACTTTCTACGATGTGAATGCAAAAGTCAACTGCAAAATCAACGACAAAAACCGCGTATTCCTTTCGACTTACATCAGTTCTGACTATCAGAAATATCCACCTTTTTTGGAAAGCGATGTACTCAATGTGAGCGGAACTGCCCGATGGATTAGCGAACTGCGTCCAAAATTATTCTTAACAACATCGTTTGTGGCAAGTAAATACAACAACGAAACTGAATTTTCGGATTCCACAAAACGCACATGGTTGGTTGGTGTGGATGAATATACCGCAAAATCAAAACTCAACTGGTACCTTTCGAACAACCAAAAAGTGCTGGTCGGCCTGCAATCGTCGGCCTTCCATCTCACCCCGGGCAACACGGGCGATGCGGCAAACAGCATTTCCAACATGCAACTGTTCGAACCGTCGCTGTTTGCAAACCACACCATTTCGGTGAATAACTGGACGTTTATGTACGGACTACGTATCACGCAGTACCACAACTTCGGGGAAGCCACATGGTACACTATCGACAACGGATTGGCGATAGCAGAAAACAAAGAATCGTCGGGAATTTGGAACAGTTACACGTGCATAGAACCACGTATCCACATAGCGAAGAAAATCAAGGACTCGGAACTTTCCGCCTCGTTTACTCGCACATCGCAGTCAATGCAGTCACTATCGAACAGCAAGTTAAACTCTTCTTCGCTTGAAACGTGGTTCTGCTCCTCTCCAAACATAAAGCCCGTGGAAGCCGAAAATTTCTCCATTGGCTATACCCTGAAGAAGAAAAACATAGGATTGCTCGCCGAGGCATACTATCGAAATATTCATAACCAAATAGACTACATTGACCATGCGTACTTGCTCGCAAATCCATACGTAGAATCACAAGTAAAGGCGGGAAAAGCGCAAGCCTACGGATTCGAAATTTCAGTCAATGGCGAGGTAAAACGCACCCTATTCTCCGCCAGCTATTCTTATGCAAAAGTCATGTACGACATTCCCGAGATTATGGACGAGCAGTATCGTGCCCCATACGATATGCCGCACGACATAAAACTACAAATGACACAGCGCATCAAGAAACGGTGGTCTTGCAGCGCATTATGGGTGTTCGCAAGCGGTCGCCCAGGAACATTTGCACATGGATATTACGAGTATAAAGGAACGAGAATTCCACTCTATAATAAACGAAATTCAGATTCCTACCCTGTATATCACCGATTGGACATTTCATTGCAATACAACGGCAAACCTCACAAGCATTACGAACAAAGTTTCTCGATAGGTATATTCAATGTTTACGCTAAAAAGAACATTCAATATTACGATTTTACAGATTATTCATACCTTGGCGGTGATTCGAGTCATATAGATTACACATACAATGTTAAAGCATATTATTTCAGTGCATGCGTACCAAATTTCACATATAGAGTGAGCTTTAAATAGAGAAAAGTTCCTATACTCGTAAAATCGTTGTGTAGCCTATCGGAGGAACATTGATTCTACTACATTTACAGCTTTTTTGAAAAGACTTTGTCTTTCAATAAATTAACATAGTGTACTTTTTACACTAACTAAAAATTTATTAAAAAATATTTTTAGTTTTATTATATTTTTCTTTATATTTGCTATGGGGAAATATAAATTATATATATCTTATCATTAACTAAAACCAAATTTTTAAAAATTTTATGAAAAATTCAATTTTAAAAACATTGTGCGTATGTTCGCTTGCGATAGCAGCAACCGCATGTAGTGAAAAACAAGGTACCGTTGAAGACAATCCAGAACTTGTGTCTATGGGTTACCAAGGAAAAACAATTGTAGTTAAAGATGCCGTAAACGACGACAATCTTGTGTTAAAAGTGTATGCAAAAGACAAAGCCCTTCTTGATCTTTGCGACGCAAGTAATTTTACTTTTATCAGTGATCCACAAAGCAAAAGTGATTACTATGCAAAGATGGAGGCAATGGCAGAAGCCGAAGAAGAAATCATACCTGATACTGAGGATTTGGAAGATCCCGAAGGCATTGACTCAACATACATTGTTGAAGTTCTACAAGTAAACTTGAAAAATCAACGAAACTCATACCTATTCACGCAAGACTTGCCTAACCCCTACGCAAATAACGAACTAAAGGGTAATGCTTGTGGTAGTTATTGCTCTTGGAGTGCGGTTAAATTTGTGACAAGTGCTTATAGAATTAGAAGCAATTGGTCTTTGTAATGGAATTAAAGTCAAAATTTTTGATTATGATCACGGATATCCTTTTAACCCTAATGCTTATAGCCCACATGAGGAAGAATTAAAGAAGTATAATGACCATAAAACAGTTGTGAATGGTAAGGTTCAGGGACCTAATAATACTATGGTCTATGGATCTTTTGTGGTTTGCTCAAGTCCAAGAAAAGAAAAAAATCGTACTAAATTAGTATACGATATATGGGAAACAAACCCTGATGAATAATAAAGATCCTACAACACAGACAAGGATACTAAAGTGAGCTAAATAGCAATTTATTCAAAAATGATATAT